>DASWID010000065.1 GCA_036397855.1 Thermodesulfobacteriota bacterium
GTTTGGCCCTCCAATACATAAGACAGTGTCTTCGGTATCGCAGGTGCCTTCATTACAGTCTCCTCCATCACCAAGATCGCACGCTACATCCTTGGAAACATCCAAATCGGCGTAACTGAAGATGGGCAGCGCGAAAACAGACATGGCTAGCGTAATCATAAAAAGGGTTACAATTTGTAATTTTCTCACGATTCACCTCCTTATATATTTTTGATTCCTGATGGAACCGTTTTAAAAATTGGGGCCTTACGATAGCCGATCCCAGCCTGGAATAAGTTGAAGTTATCGTAATAGCCTCCTCTCCCCATTTACTCCATAGGCGCCACCTCCTTTTTAACCTGACTTGCCAGAAATCGCGCAACGACGGCTTTTCGAGCCAATGAATCCCCTCGGATTAAATAGCAGCGTTCAGGACGCTCGGATTTTGTTTGAGGACAAAAGGGGGGTACCTTTACCAAAAGGGACTTATGGTACCCCTCAATACACTTCAATGGTTGCCACCTCCATCAAAGCCGATTTTTATTTAACCCATTGCGGGCGTAATTGATATAACCCCTTTTATACTACAAATTCCAAAATATGTCAAGAATTAATTTAATTGCTAATCACATTCCTTTATAGCTATTCATATTTTTAAATCGTCAGCTTAAGTTAATTGACACAGTTCTATAAAATAATTAGCATTGACCTTTCACTTTTAACCTGTCAAATCTCTCCCAGGCGGTTGTTTTATACATTATCTCGAACATTTGTTTTATATCATATTTCCGGAGGCCATGTCAAGCAGTTATTTAAAATGTATATTATTTCTAAACCCAAAGGGCAAATAAGACACGGCTCAGGGTCACCCTTAACCTTACACCAAAAAAGGCCCGTTGAGTTTGAGACAAGTTTGACAGTGTCTGCGGGAGACAAAGTCTCGAAGCAATCTCCTTTACTACTGGACAACTGCCGCGTAATACATGCGATGAAAGATCTTCCACTGTCCGCTCGGGCAACACGCTCTACAATTTTCTTTTTTACCTGGATGACCTCGAGTTTTGTGTCCTCCCCTTTTTTAAAGGGGAGACAGATGGCGAAGGGCTGAGGCGCTCCGTTAGAATTCGGAGTGTAGGTGAGGTTTTCGTATTAATTGAAAGCCCGCATTACATTAAGGATGCGGGGACTGATCCCCGATCAGTCTTAAACCCATTAGCGGAACAGGGTTTAGAAACGGAAATATCCCGGATTCAGGGCAAGGTCGAAAGAAAATATTTAAGAGATTCAAGCTCGATACAGTTAGAAAAATGGTATAAGGTTCAGGACTGACCCCGAGGCTTTCAGGGCTTCGGCTCGCAATGACAATAACCGCGGCAGTGGAATATCGATGCCCGTTCGGGGAACGGGGGCCCTACTTTGGTTTGTGTCAATATAGGGAACGCATACTTCTCCTGAGCCTGGTCGAAGGATATGCGTTCCCTACAAATTTGCTAAAAGACCTATAATCATAAATATAAGATTATAACCAGAAAAACGGTTGCCTTTAAAGCCAGTCCTGAAGAAATTTAATGTTTCTCCCTTGCGAATAACCGGGATTTAGGGCGAGATCGAAGGACGATTTTTAAGAGATTAAAAATTGGAAGAGTTATTAAATTGGTATAAGGGTTAGGACCCCGAGGCTTGGCCCCGAGGCTTTGCCAAAGAGGGAAATCGTGGATTAGCGATTCGGTCCTGCAAGGTTTATTTATAGGTATGTTCTTGCCTTTTCGCGAGCTTAAGCAAGATAACTCTTCTATTTTTATCATCAATATCGTATAGTACTCGATATTTTCCAATCCTCAGTCTATACTGAGCAACGAAACTAAAAACCATAGATTCGTCTTCTAACTTTTTGTATTTTTTCCCCGGCGGACGTGGAATATCAGCCAAAGACCTAACGGAAGCAACTATCCTTTCCTGATAGTTTTTAGATAGCTTTCTCAGCTCTTTCTCAAATTCTTTTTCAACTCGTTCGGTTGGGAATACTAATTCATATTTCATAAATTAGAAACCCAGCTTCTTAAATAGTCTCTCCGCGGGGACGGAGAGACCCTCTTCGTACTCCCTTCGCGCTCTGGCTATCTCTTCTATCAGCCTTTTGTCCTTTAGCTCTTCCAAAACCTCCAGAATATCCAGCATGTCATCGTAGGCAATCAGAAAGGATTTAGGTATGCCGTGAGAAGTTATAATCGAGGGGCTTCTTGACTCAATCAGCCTTGAGAGCTTAGCTTGGGCTTCCCTCACTCCGACCGATTTGGCTTTTCTTAAAAGGCCTCGTGATGTAACCAAATTCTTTGCCTCCGTCTCATGCATTGCAATTGTATATAGATTTTATTGAAAATACCAGAGTTGTCAAATCCCCCCCCAATTACATTTGATTCCAAAAAAATAGAAATAAGTTTTCCTTAATCTGATCCCGTGGGATTCTTTCCCGAGAAAACGGTTAAGCGTTGTACTCGTCTATGTTTTTACTTCCGTAGGGACTGTCTGGGGCTTCGGATCGTACACTTAAGGAACTTGCCCGCACAGGTTCGAATGTGGAGATGGGTAACACTTTAAGCCGAAGCCATCTGTTAAGTAAACAAACGACGGAAATTTCCCTCTTTGGAAAAGAGCCTGTCATGAGTCAGTCGAATGAGGATTCAGTGTCATTGCGAGAAGTCCTGAGCCCAGTCGAAGGGGTCGAAGCAATCTCCCCATATCATTGGCAGAGTATCGCCAATAGATTAACGTACGGAAATGTAGGGAACGCATATATGCGTTCCCTACTGAGAATCTTTCTTTCTGTAGGGACTGATCCCCGATCAGTCCTAAGCCCATTCGGGGAATGGGCCCTACACACCAAAAAAGGCCCCATGAGTGTGATGGCAAGCGTTGTGGGTTGCTAACAAGAAGGAAAACCTGGGAGGATGTAGGGTAGGGGGAAGAACAGGAATTTTACTTCTCTTCTTTATCCTCCTCCAAATCCTCCTCCAACACGATTACTTCTAGCTGTTCGGCTTCAATTTCATTCTTTGCCCTTCTGTAGATACCGCCGACTACCATATAGTCATCTTCCATAACTACCCATGATGAAGGTATTGAAACATTAATAAAGTTGCCACCAAGATCAGTGAGTTTAAAAATAATTATTGGCACATCCTCACCGGTTTTTGCTTCACTGATGTCATGCGCGATGCCTTCCAGAGCCACCTCTGCACCATCAAAGGCGAGCGGAGAAATAAGTATCCTGCTTATCGTTGTTCTTATGCCACCAATTTGAGGCGCAGGGATTTCCTTCTCGCCGCCACAGGTTGTTAGGGAGAAAATAAGTAAAAGTGAGGGGAGTATTTTTTTTAGCAATTCATTAATTCTCTGATTAGTTATATTAACTTTGTTACCCATTTTAGGAAAGTTTTTTCTTGGATTATATAGGTTTCAAGTTGAGAGTCAATATGGGATAGAAAAGTGATTGGGTATGAGTTTGCTGCACAAACCCTCGAAATGACGCTTAGAGTGAAGGAGATTGCTTCGCTAACGCTCGCAATGACAGTCAGGGCAGGAATATGAAGGTGTTCGCAGTGACAATAAAAAAGTGTAATATTACAATCATGGGAACTAATAATGTGGATGTGTTTGAAGGAAATGGCTTTGGGATTGCAAGGATAAGGATTAAAGAAAGCGATAGCAATTACAACTACATAGTATGGTGCAGTGAAACCCGGGAGAGTGCCATAGTGGATCCCCTTGATGCCAATACGGTATTAGATCATATAAGGGAACGCGGCCTAAAGGTTCGCTATATTATCAATACCCATGCTCATCCCGATCATATTGAAGGTAACAATGCGATCCTGAAGGTTACCACTTCAAAAATTCTGATACATCCAAGGGGTACAGATTTCGTCGCACCCCGATACGAAACCATAGAAGAGAACAGTATCATCAATATTGGCAAGCAACAAATAAGTGTCATGTATACACCTGGTCACTGTCCTGAGCATGTTTCATTAATCTTGGGGAATAATATTTTTGTCGGCGACACATTATTTTTATCTGGTTGCGGCAATACAAAATTCAGGGGCAACGTTAATGAACTCTATCAGACCATCGCGTTTAAACTCAGGACTCTTCCGGATAACTTTAGGGTTTTCTGCGGGCACGATTATGCAGAAAAAAACCTGACGTTTGCCCTAGATATCGAGCCAGAAAATAAAGCAGCAAAGGCTAAACTTAAAGAGGTAAGAAATTCAATTAAGCAAGGGAAGGAGCCCGCTCCTACAACTATTGGGGAAGAAAAGCGATACAATCCATTTTTAAGATTTGACGAGCCTTCTTTAATTAATGGGCTGAAAAAAAGAAATCCCTCCATTGAAGAAAATCCTGAAATAATATTTAAAGAGCTTCGAGAGATGCGTAATAAGTGGTGATAAGTAGGAGATTATTGCTTCGCCGGATCCTAAGTACTCAGGTTGCAGATTGCTTCGCCACCCCTTCGCAAAGGTCCTTCGACATGCTCAGGACAGGCCTCAGGGCTTCGGCTCGCAATGACAATCTGGGCGGGACTCTAATAGCAGTTGCTGCGAGGACTGACACTTCACATGTGTTCAGTGCAGGCTCAGTCAGTCGTGGCAATCTCCGGCACTATTGGCAGAGCGTTTCGTTATAGATCCGAGTAGCATTGAGTAGCGGATTATCTCCCCTTCATCCGCAGTGACAATTATTTGGTATAATTGTAGCCATGCACCGAAAAGCGGAAACGGAAAAGTTCAAGATTCTTCGTCAAATGCTCAAAAGGCGCATCCTAATCATGGATGGCGCAATGGGGACAATGGTCCAGTCGTACAAACTTGACGAGGCGGATTTTAGGGGTGAGCGATTCAAGGATCACCAAAGGGATTTAAAGGGCAATAACGACATCTTATGCCTTACAAGACCGGATTTGGTTAAGAAGATACACAGACAATACCTTGATGCCGGAGCGAATATTATAGAAACCAATACGTTTAACAGTACGAGAATATCCCAATCCGATTATGGGCTTGAAGGCATTGCCTATGAGCTCAATGAAGAAGCCGCAAGAATTGCGAGAGAAGCCGTAGATGAATTCTGTGCGGTGAATCGAGAGAGGAAATGCTTTGTAGCAGGGGCCTTAGGACCGACAAATAAGACCTGTTCAATATCGCCAGATGTAAATAATCCAGCATACAGGAATATCACATTCAGTGAACTCACCGATGCATACTATGAGCAAATCAGGGGTCTTGTTGAAGGAGGTGTCGATATTTTGCTCGCAGAGACTGTATTCGACACACTAAATGTAAAAGCGGCTATTTTTGCGATTGAAAAGTTCTTTGATGAGCATTCTGTTCGATTGCCCGTGATGTTATCCGTGACTATTACAGACGCGTCGGGCAGGACCCTTTCAGGACAGACCGTTGAAGCATTCTGGAACTCAGTCAGGCATGCTAGACCTCTGTCCGTCGGCATAAACTGTTCACTAGGTGCTAAGGAAATGCGTCCTCATATGGATGAATTGTCCACTATCGCAGATTGCTACACGAGTTGCTATCCGAATGCCGGACTTCCCAATCCCTTGAGCGAAACAGGATATGATCAAACCCCTGAAGAGATATCCATATTCCTTGAGGAGTTTGCAAAAAGTGGGTTTGTAAACATCGTAGGCGGATGTTGTGGAACCACACCTGATCATATCAATGCAATAGCTAGAAAGATAGGAGATATGCCTCCTCGAAAAATACCGATAATCCCTCCGGCTACCCGTCTCAGCGGGTTAGAGCCGTTAAACATCACGGGTGATCGAGCCCCATTTGTAGTCATAGGAGAACGAACAAATGTTACGGGCTCTCCTAAATTTGCTAACCTCATTAAGTCCGACAGGTTTGAAGACGCTCTCGGAATTGCCAAGCAACAGGTGGAAAACGGTGCAAATATAATTGACGTCAACTTTGACGAAGCCTTGCTGGATAGCGTGGCCTGTATGACACGCTTCCTTAATCTGATCACGTCTGAACCCGAAATCTCGAGGATTCCTATCATGATAGATAGCTCAAAGTGGTCGGTGATAGAAGCCGGGCTTCAATGTGTACAGGGGAAGTGCATTGTTAACTCGATCAGCCTAAAGGAAGGTGAGGAAAAATTTCTAGAACAAGCACGGCTCGTCATGCGTTACGGCGCGGCTGCAATTGTTATGGCATTTGATGAGGAGGGACAAGCTGCAAATAAAAAGGATAAGGTACGCATTTGTCAACGTGCATATGGGTTATTGACTGAAAAGTTGGGTATGGACCCAACCGATGTGATTTTTGATCCAAATATCTTGACCGTTGCGACGGGAATTGAAGAGCACAACAATTACGCAGTCGATTTCATAGAATCCATCGGCGAAATAAAGGCCACATGCCCAGGGGCCCGCACCAGCGGAGGCGTGAGTAATATCTCTTTCTCGTTCCGCGGGAACAATATAGTCAGGGAAGCCATGCACTCCGCCTTTTTGTATCATGCCATAAATGCTGGCCTTGACATGGCGATTGTGAATGCAGGAATGCTAGCCGTCTATGAGGAGATAGACAAAGAGCTTCTCGAGAGGGTGGAAGACGTACTGTTAAACAGGAGAACGGATGCTACTGAACGACTCGTCGAATACGCCGAGGAAATCAAAGGTACAGAAAAAGTGAGGCTGAAAGATGAAGAGTCGTGGCGAAAGAGAAGTGTTGAGGAACGACTCTCACACGCACTTGTTAAGGGAATAATAGACTATATTGAGGAGGATACAGAAGAAGCACGTGAGAAATACGAAAAGCCACTGGATGTTATTGAAGGCCCTCTCATGGATGGTATGAAGATCGTTGGGGAATTATTTGGAGAGGGGAAAATGTTTCTCCCCCAGGTGGTCAAGAGTGCGAGGGTAATGAAGAAAGCCGTTGCGTACCTGGAACCCTACATGGAGGCCGAAAAGAAAAACGCTGATGATCCCAGAGCTAAAAAAAAGCTTGTGATCGCAACTGTGAAGGGAGACGTACACGATATCGGGAAAAATATTGTATCGGTAGTTCTAGCCTGTAATAATTACGAAGTAATAGATCTCGGCGTGATGGTACATTGCGATAAAATCCTTCAAACGGCCAAGGAGGTAAAAGCCGATATAATTGGCATGAGCGGCTTGATAACACCGTCTCTTGATGAAATGGTCCACAATGCCAAAGAGATGGAAAGGAATGGTTTCGATGTGCCGCTGCTCATAGGAGGTGCCACTACTAGTGATGCACACACGGCTATCAAGATTGCTCCGAATTATAGTGGCCCTACAATACATGTTTTAGACGCATCATTGGTTGTTGGAGTTTGCAGAACCTTGATGAATCCTGATAAGCGTAAACCCTTTGAAGCAGAGGCCATTGCAAAACAAAAAGTAACGAGAGAGCAATATGCCGCACTATCACATAAGAAGCGCTTTATCCCTATTGATGAAGCTCGTCGAGAGAAATTTAAAACCAACTGGGAAGACATTCAAATAGATGTGCCTAAGAGGCTGGGAATACAGGTATTAAATGACATACCACTCGAAGAAGTAGTACCCTTTATCGACTGGACTCCGTTCTTCTGGGTATGGAATCTAAAGGGAGTCTACCCAAAGATATTCGAGCATAAAAAATGGGGGAAGCAGGCGCTCAATCTTTACAACGACGCTCAAAATTTATTAAACGAAATCATAGCCGATAAAAGATTCCGAGTTAGTGCAGTGACCGGCATCTGGCCGGCAAAGAGCGTAGGTGATGACGTTGAAATTTACAATCATGAAAATGGGCATAAGATTTTGGGAACATTTCGCTTCCTCAGACAGCAGCAGGCTGACGTCGATAAAAATGTATATCACTGTCTGGCGGATTTTATAGCGCCAAAGGGATCAGGACGAAAGGATTACCTCGGGTGTTTTGTAGTAACGGCCGGTTGGGAGGTGGAAACATTCGCGGCCACTTTTTCTTCTAAACTTGATGATTACCATGCAATTATGGTAAAAGCGCTCGGCGATAGATTTGCTGAGGCACTGGCGGAATTGCTGCACAAAGAGGCACGTGAGAATTGGGGATATGGAATGGAGGAACATCTCACGCACGATGACTTAATAAGAGAAAGGTATAGAGGAATACGCCCCGCGCCGGGTTACCCTTCATGCCCTGATCACACTGAGAAAGCCCTGCTCTGGAAACTACTCAAACCCGATGAAAATATTAGCGTATTTCTTACAGAGAATTTTGCGATGAATCCACCCAGTTCGGTGTCTGGTTGGTATATTGCTCACCCGGAAGCCAAGTATTTTCATTTAGGAAAAATAAACCGTGATCAGGTCGAGGATTATGCCAAGAGAAAGAATATGCCTTTGCATGTTGTTGAAAAATGGCTTCAACCTAATCTTGGGTACGAACCTTCGGAGTTTTTACAACAATTACAAGTATCAAAGAAGGCCTCAAATATTGCGCCTAATTAAGATAAATTCAGAAGAGTTTACCGTTTATTCAGCTCTCAGTTGGTGGTATTGAATACTTCCTCAGTATCTCCCTCAGATCTTTTGAAAATCTTGATCTGGGAATTACAAGGTCACAACCCGCTCTATTGGCTTCCTCCTTTAATTCGATTTGAGCATGCGATAAAAATCCGATCACGGGAATTTGCTTAAGCTCACCGGTAGATTTAATTTTTTTTATAATTTCGAGAGGGTCACCGGCTCTAGAATTGAGATCAAAGATGATGAGAGAGGGCTTTTCTGATGATATTTTCTCATTAAATCCATCTGGTTTTTTTACGAATTCCAACTCTATGTCAAGGGTCTTGGCAGCTTCCCTAATCTTCGATGAGAAAAACAGATCATCCAATACAGCTATAACCTTTTTCCTGTGGTCGTTTTTTTCATTAATCATTAACCTTTACCTGAATAGAGTGTATATTAAAGGTGTTTTTTATCAATATTATGTAAGCTTCTCCAAATAAATAGGGAGACACTATTTATTCGGTCTGCTCTTTGGCAAAAAGTCTTGGTTGTTAGTTGCTTCACCGAAGAAGTCAGCCATCCCGATCTCACTTGTTAGCAGGAGATTGCTTCATTAAATTCGCAATGACCGAGCTGGGACATGGGCAACAATAATCGAATCAAAGCTGTTTTTTTTGACGCCGCCGATACATTATTTTATATAAATGATGGACTTGGGAATGTATATTCTTCGGTGGCATCCAAATACGGATCAACTCCAGATCCTAAATTGGTCAAGGCCGCCTTTTCATGCGCATTCCACTCAGCACCCCCTTTAGTATTTGGTGGACTTTCTTCTGAAGATAGAAGGGTATATGAAAAGAAATGGTGGTACAGCGTAGTCGAAAACGTTTTTGAAGACGTGGGCATGTTTGATGAATTTGATTCATACTTTGAAGAGCTATTTGAGGTTTTTAGACTTGGCGCATGGAAATTATTTCCTGAAACTCAGGATGTATTGACCTCGCTCGAAAAGCGAGGCCTTAAATTAGGCTTGATTTCAAACTTTGATACTCGGGTGTACGATGTTTGCCAAACCCTGGGTATATATAAATATTTCAAATCGTTTGTGATCTCTAGTGAAGCTGGATTTGCAAAACCTTCGCCAGAAATTTTTGAAATCGCTCTTAATGAGCAAGGTGTATTGGCGGAGGAATCCATTCACATTGGCGATAGTATCGAGCATGATTTACGGGGAGCAAAATCTCTGGGTATAAACGCTGTATTACTTGATAGGGAGGGAAAATATGAACATAGTGATGATATCCGGAAAATCAAGGATCTAAGAGAGGTTTTTCAAATTTTAGGTGACTCTTGAAGCTTATGAGTTACGCGTGGTCGCCGCGCTTCCTTCGCGATGAGAACCGCCTGTGTCAATGAGACTGGGAGGGAAGGGAATTGCTTCAGGGAGCCAGTACTGAGTTAATCGAGGTGTTCGCAATGAGAATTAAGGAGGCACTGGAATAGCAGTCATTGCGAAGGAGCGAAACGACTGAAGCAATCTCAAGCATAAAGAGGAGGTCGCTTCATTTTACTCGCAAGGAAAGAAAGGTATTATTGCGTGGGACTGCAATGAGAGAGGCAGTCCATTAATTTGCACCGATAAAGAATTATATACAGCTATTAGAATTAACATTATTGTACTAGAGTAATGAACAAATAAATTAGTTATTCGGAGGATTACTATGAAGACTGCAGGATTAGCCTTACTCGTGGCAACAATATGGGGCATTTCACCTATATTTGAAAAACTGAGTTTGGAAAGGGCTTCACCTCTTACTGTGATAACGTTGCGTTTTATATTTTCAGCTACCTGTCTTGTCGTTTATTCGGTTGTAACGGGTGGGTATAGGGATTTCAGCACGGTAGACGGGAAAACTCTCCTCTACATCATTCTTGCTGCCCTTTTTGGTGGCATTATTGGTCTATTCCTCTTTTTCGTCGCGCTCAAGCAGGATTTTACTTCGAAGATAGTCCCCATAGCTGCTACGTTTCCCCTGTTCACCGCCCTCTATGCCTTTATGTTCCTCAGCGAGCATATTTCATCTCAGCGCCTTATTGGAATTATCCTCATAGTTATTGGATTGATTTTAGTAAATTGGAATAGCATTAGCTATTCAGATTAGGCAGTTTGATCCCTCAAGGGATCAGTCATGTTCTTTAGTCTTTTCATTACGAGTAAAAAGTACGAACGCCATGGCTGGTCTTCTCGAGGATTCTCTCATAGCAAATTGAATAGTATCTAATTTCCAGCCTTTATTAACCCACTTATTTATTATCGCTTCAAGGTCCTCTGCCGTCACGGTTGTTAATTCCACCACTTTGTAAATAATATCTTTCATTATGCATGCTTTGAAGAGTCCAATAATCGCGCGGCTTCTTTAGCAAAATAGGATATGATGATATCTGCGCCAGCCCTCTTTATGCTAGTTAGCATCTCCATAATGACTAGATTTTCATCTATCCAGCCGAGTCCACCGGCAGCCTTCACCATCGAATATTCACCACTAACGTTATACGCGGCAAGCGGATAGTCGAACTCTTCCCTGGCTGCTCTTATAACATCAAGATAAGACATGGCGGGTTTCACCATCACTATATCTGCACCCTCCTCAATGTCGAGCGCAATTTCACGCAAAGCCTCTCTAACGTTGGGCGGATCCATCTGATATTCTCTCCTGTCCCCAAATTCGGGTGAGGACTTTGCAGCCTCTCTAAATGGTCCGTAGAATGCGGATGCGTACTTCGCTGAATACGACATTATCCCAGTATTAATTAAACCATCCTCATCCAGTGCATTTCTAATCACTCCAACACGACCGTCCATCATGTCAGAGGGAGCAACTATATCAGCCCCAGCCCTTGCGTGGGATAGGGCGATCTCTCCCAGATATTTAAGTGTTTCATCGTTGTCCACTTGACCCTTCCTGATTATTCCGCAATGGCCGTGATTCGTATACGCACACATGCATATGTCGGTGAAGAGCACCATACTATTAAACCTTTCCCTTATCTCTCTTAACGCCCTCTGGACAATACCGTTTTCATCGTAAGCCTCTGATCCCAATTCATCCTTTAGCTCCGGAATCCCAAATAACAGGATGGCCTTGATTCCAAGTTCTTTTACCTGTTTTATCTCCCTTATCGCATTGTCGACTGACTGTCTAAATATCCCCGGCATTGAGCTAATCTCTTCTTTAAATCTCCTACCAGGAGCGATGAACATCGGATAGATAAAATCATCCACACTTAATTTGGTTTCAGAAACCATTTCACGGATCTGTTTATTTTTCCGTAGTCTTCTTGGACGATAATCCGGGAAGTGCATTTTAAATTTGATTGTTAAATTACTCTATTTTAGATCTCAATATAACAAGTTTTTAGATCTATTTAAAGGCTAGCATGTGTTAAATTATTCAAACAACTTCAAAAACAGGTTCTGTCCATTAGTACCCCAAACGAAATAGTGCTCTCATATTTTGCGGTTTTTTACCTTTTTAGCTTGATAATTCCCTGCGGCTTGCTGCACGGTTTCCGTTCTCATTGACAGGCAATTGTCATTGGGAGCACTTGGACGGACTGTACTGAGTAAAATCCAAGTGCTAATTAAAGACTCTAGCGAGGCAATCCTCTGCAACAAATGTCATTGCGAACGGAGTGAAGCAATCTGCCACCTAACTACTATAGTCGTCCGTATTACGAAACGCCCTGCCAGGAGTGGAGGAGATTGCTTCGAGACTTTTCGGGTCTCTCGCAGCGACTGCTATTGGAGTGCGACGCAGGGAGTCAATGACACTACCAGAATTATCATCGCGAGCGAAACGAAGCGATCTCCTCGGTGATCGTCCTGGAGTTTGCTTCGGGACTGCTTCCCTCTTTATGACATGAGAAACGGATTGGTCTGGTACTGATACCCGACAGCTCGCTTGAGAGTTATTGATTAAATTAACTCCTTCTTATTGAAATACCTGTCGCCATTAAGTTAAATATAGCCTATCGAAAAGTTAAAATGAATAAGGACTAATTATTGGTTTATTATTTTTTCAAGTCATATTTATCCACATAGACATAATTCTCAATGAACACGGAAGATAACGAAAATCGAACTACCGTTGGTATCATAGGCGGGGGGCAGCTCGCCAGAATGACAGC
The DNA here is from genome assembly GCA_036397855.1 of Thermodesulfobacteriota bacterium. Taxonomy (NCBI): domain Bacteria; kingdom Pseudomonadati; phylum Thermodesulfobacteriota; species Thermodesulfobacteriota bacterium. The sequence continues at coordinate 12,698 of DASWID010000065.1, forward strand.
GATTGCCGCATACAGACTCGGTCTAGAAATAGCTATCCTGGATCCCGATATAAAAAGTCCGGCAGGGCAAATAGTACAAAAGGTCGTGATTGGATCTATAAATGATATTAGAAAATTGGAAGAGCTATCCAGAATAAGCAGCTTGATTACATTAGAAAATGAGTTTGTCGATGCTCCATTGTTAGAGAAAATTGAGTCCTCAGGAACTATTGTCTATCCTTCATCTAAGGCCTTAGGATTGATACAAGACAAGCTTACGCAAAAGCGAACTTTAGAGTTTAGTATGATAGGGGTTCCAAAATTCCTAGGGGTATCAGGCGAGAATGATATTCTTGAAGCCGGCAGAAAATATGGATGGCCGATAATTCTCAAGGTTAGGAGAAATGCGTACGACGGTAGAGGCAATGAATCGGTCAGCGGTCCAGATGAGATACACATCGCATGGAACAACCTCCATGGTGGTAAACGTGATCTTATGGTTGAAGAATTCATAAGATTTAAAAAAGAGCTTGCAATTATGGTTGTACGAAATACGAAGGGTGAGACAGCAACATATCCTGTGGTTGAAACCATTCAAAAAGACCACATTTGCCACATAGTCAGGGCTCCTGCAGGCATAGGTGATGATATTAGTAAAAATGCAGCAAATATGGCCGAAAAAGCGATTGAAGCGATTGATGGTATAGGAGTATTCGGAATTGAAATGTTTCTTCTGGAAGATGATAGGGTACTCATAAATGAAATCGCTCCACGACCTCACAATTCAGGCCATTACACAATCGAGGCCTGCATTACATCACAATATGAAAATCATTTACGTGCCATTCTGGGTTATCCTTTGGGCTCGACCAGCATGGTGACTCCTGCCGCTGTGATGGTTAACTTACTCGGCAGCCGCCATGGAGAATCAGTTATTAAGGGACTTGAAGAGGCTCTACAAATTACCGGTGCCCATATTCATATATACTGTAAGCAGCACACTCGTCCAAATCGTAAGATGGGTCATGTCACAGTATTGGGACAAAGCATAGAAGAATCGTTCGATAGGGCACTTAAGGCGGCAAGTATGATATCTTTCTGAAAATTTGTTGAAGGAGGTAAGGGTGCACGTGAATCCGTTAATAGGAATAATCATGGGAAGTGATTCAGATTTGCCAACAATGATAGCCGCGTCAAAGGTGTTCGATGAATTCAATATTCCATATGAAATGAGGATTCTGTCTGCTCACCGCACACCTGTAGATATGGCTAAATACGCACAGGAAGCCCACGTGAGAGGTATTAAGGTGATTATTGCAGGCGCGGGAGGTGCCGCGCATCTTCCAGGAATGATTGCCGCACATTCACCACTTCCTGTAATAGGTGTTCCAATCAGTACTGAAGCCCTGAGTGGCCTTGACTCACTTTTGTCAATTGTACAGATGCCTGGTGGCGTGCCGGTTGCGACAGTCGCAATCGGGGGCGCGAAGAATGCTGCCCTTTTGGCCATAGAAATCCTTGGCACGTCGGATGAAAAAATACTGAAGAAGGTGATAGACTATAAGGAAAATGCAGCGGAAGAATCGAGAAAAAAGAATAAACGCATGCCAAAGAATAAAAAATAATATGCCTGACATATGATTATAAGTGTGTCCAATTACCTAATCGCGACAGACCGATAATACAGGAGTCAAAAGGAACTACTATGCAGTCAAAATCTAAGTTTAGAAAGAAGGTTAAAAATTTTCAAAGAGTGCTGGTCGGAAATCGAGGAGAGATTGCAATTCGCGTGTTTCGCGCATGCACCGAGCTGGGCATAAATACGATTGCAATTTATTCTGAAGAAGATTCTTTTTCTCTGCACAGAGGCAAGGCGGATGAAGCCTATTTAATCGGGAAAAACAAAGGGCCAGTCGAGGCGTATTTGGACATAGATGGAATCATAAGTCTGGCGATTGAAAAGAATGTAGACGCCATTCATCCCGGATACGGATTCTTATCTGAAAATCCAGGTCTCGCTAGTGCATGTATCGATGCGGGGATATCCTTCATCGGCCCAACTCCAGAGGTAATTGAGCTGATGGGCGATAAAGCGGAAGCAAGGAGATTGGCCGCTAGGTCGGGTGTGCCTATCGTTCCTGGAACAGAGGAATTTGTAGAGAACGATGAACAAGCCATCGAGTTTTCAAGAGATGTAGGATTCCCCGTGATTATAAAAGCTGCCCACGGTGGGGGAGGCAGGGGGATAAGAGTCAACTATGATCAAAAGTCTCTTATAGAGAACCTTCCACAGGCCAGGTCAGAGGCGAAAGCGGCATTTGGAAGCGACGCCGTTATACTCGAAAAATATATTGAGAATCCTAAGCATGTCGAGGTACAGATTCTGGGCGATCAATACGGTAATGTAATGCATTTATTCGAACGCGACTGCTCCGTTCAGAGAAGACATCAGAAGGTAGTGGAATTTGCACCGGCATTAACACTCGATCGTGTTCTTAAAGAGAAAATTTATGACGCGGCTCTCCGAATTTGTCACGCTGCGAATTATACAAGTGCGGGGACCGCTGAATTTTTGGTGGACTTAAAAGGTAATTTCTATTTTATTGAGATGAATACTCGCATCCAGGTGGAACACACCGTTACAGAACTTGTTACCGGTGTGGATCTTGTCCAAGCCCAGATACGAATTGCAGAGGGTCATAGATTACACGATCCCAAAACAGGAATTCCCAGGGGTTCTGCGTTAAGATGTAATGGATATGCGTTACAGTGTCGTATCACAACCGAAGACCCGACAAATAACTTCACGCCTGATATCGGTCGATTGATCGCATATCGATCCCCAGGTGGATTCGGAATAAGGCTTGATGCCGCGAGTGCTTATGTAGGTGCTGCCATCACGCCGTATTACGATTCCATGCTGGTAAAAGTTACCTCGTGGGGCTTAACATTCGATCAGTGTGTCAAAAAGATGGATAGGGCACTGCAAGAGTTTCGCATTCGAGGGGTTAAAACGAATATTCCATTCCTGATTAAATTGATCAGACATCCTGTGTTCAGAAAAGGGGAATGCACGACAAGTTTTCTACAGGATCACCCGGAAATCTTTGACATACGGGAACCACGGGATAGGGCTACAAGGTTATTGAGCTTTATTGGAGATGTCACAATAAACCGGTCCATTAAGAAGCCCAAGAGCTGGGAAGAACATCCGCCCCTAAAACCAATCGTACCATCGACAGATCACAATAAACTGGTGGTTCCTGAACACAGACAGGTTTTTGACAGGGAGGGTCCGGAGGGATTATCAAAGTGGATTTTGAAACAAGAACGTCTACTTGTCACAGACACGACCTTTCGCGACGCTCATCAATCTCTACTCGCAACACGCCTAAGAACTTATGATATGTTTAATATCGCAAAGGCGACTGGTTATTTGGGAAGAAACATTTTTTCCTTTGAGATGTGGGGTGGAGCAACATTCGACGTATGTCTGAGATTTCTCAGAGAATGCCCCTGGAACCGAGTTTCAAAGCTCAGAGAGTCTATGCCCCATGCCATCCTCCAAATGCTGCTTCGTGGCGCTAATGCTGTTGGATATGCCAACTACCCGGATAACGTCGTTAGAGAATTCATAAAAGAGGCGGCAAGCTGTGGTATAGACCTGTTCAGAATCTTTGATTGCTTCAACTGGATTCCAAATATGACGGTTTCAATAGAAACGGCGCTTGACACAGGAAAGATAGTTGAAGCGGCAATATGTTATTCAGGTGATATCACCGACCCAAGACGCGATAAATACACGCTTAAGTACTACGTTGATCTCGCGAGGGAACTCTCGAAAATGCATGTTCACCTCATAGCGATCAAGGATATGGCCGGACTATGTAAGCCCTTTGCGGCGGAAAAGTTGGTTCGCGCCATAAAAGAAGAAACGGGAATCCCCCTGCATTTTCATACTCATGCTACCAGCGGGAACGGGGAGGCCACAGTTCTCAAGGCTGCCGAGGCGGGCGCGGACATTGTTGATTCAGCCATCAGCTCATTATCTGGATTGACGTCTCAGCCTAGTTTAAATGCTGTTGTCGCTGCCTTGGAAGGAACTGAGCGGGACACTGGCATCGATGTAAAAGACTTAAACAAACTGTCAACGTACTGGGAAGCGGTTAGAGGCTATTATGCGCCATTTGAAGGGGATATGAAATCTTCTAATGC
>DASWID010000066.1 GCA_036397855.1 Thermodesulfobacteriota bacterium
CCGCTTAGGATCGAATTCTTGTCCATTTATGAAAAAGGTATTGCCATCCGGAGTCTCTGAAAACACAGCAGTCCTTTGAAATGCCGGAACCTGATCGCACAGGTTTTCAACCGGTGGGAAATCGATTGGAAGCGCAAGCAGATCTACCGGCCGGCCCTGTACAACCAAGGTTAAAAGGGTTTGCTCGGGATACATGTCTCCTTCGGGTCCCATATCTATCTGCAGTGTTTTAAATTCATAAACTCCTTCCGGTCCGCACTGGACAAGAAATTCCGTACGGGAACTTATAGGAAGAAAGGTGTGATCTCTCGGAACTATCTTAGTATGCCTGTTCCCATCCCTAGCGATTTCAAGCATCGTATGACCTTCAAGCTCCAGGTCGTAATAGATATCCGCTCCTATATTTCCAACGCGCCATAACTGTGTTTCTCCCGGCCTGCAAACAATAATCGGATTAACCATTCCGTTTACCAATCTGTTGGTGGGGGCATCGCTATCTATATCCATGGGGACTTGTCCATCCGGATCTATCTGAACATCCTTCAAATAGATAATTTTCTCTTTAATGCCCTGAAGCTGCGGAAATGGATCCAATAATCCTTCGACAATCAGCCCTCCCGACAGCCCGTTCATCACCTGGAACTCACCCAGGCCAAATGTGTGCGCATGATAATAAAACATCCCTTGTGGATGGGTATCCGGAATAGGGATCGTATAGTCAAACGATTTAGTTGGCATTAACATTATAAATATATCGTCTCCCGGGCTTATGGGAGTCACATTCATGCCGTGTGTATGGTTCTGATACATCTGATCGATCATGTTAATAAGTTTTATTTTCATGATATCTCCACGATCAACTCTTAACACGGGTGGAGTATATGTGCCATTAAACATCCTGCTGGAAAATTTCTGACCGTCTATTTCTCCTTCGGCAAAATCTATGGTTAAAGTCGCATTCAAGACACCATTTGAACTAAAAATTTGGGGAGGATTGCGGAAGGTTTCTTTAATTCCGCCGCCGCCGCCGTCATCATCACATGTTAGATTTAGAATTAATACTGAAATTAATATTAGCAAACTGAAGACATTTTGGATGGTTGTCTCAAGTTCTTTAGCATTAAAGTAGATCATTCCGTTCCTCCGTTAGGGTCCTTTCTGAGTTCATCTCAAAACCGATAAGTTCAACGCTGTAGAATCCTTTTTATATCTTTCGCGATTTCGGTAGATTCCAACTTATCATAAGGATAATAAAATAACAACCTTCCATTTTGATCTACCAGATAAACTTTTGTTGTATGAGTCATCTGATAACTATCCCATGTGTCAAACTCACCCCTTCCATAAACTTCCGGGTGTTTTATGAAGAATGCATTATAAGATTTGACCACCTTTTCAATGTCTTCAGTTGATCCAGTCAGTCCTATGAATCTATTATTAAAAGATGGAATATAGGATTTCAATCTACTTGGCGTATCCCTTTCAGGGTCAACTGTTATGAACACCACTTGGACATTATCACTTAGATCTCCCAGTTCTTTCATTACATTGCTGAGCCTTGAAAGTATGAGCGGACAGATATCAGGGCAATGAGTAAATCCCCAGGATATAAGTACCAGCTTCCCCTTAAAATCAGAAAGGGATACCCTGTTATTATTTTGATCTGTTAACTCAAATCCTGGCGCCTCTTTATAAATGCGAATCCCATGATAGTCGTATTTATTTTCAACCAGATTGCCCTTGAAATTTCTTACTTCTAAGCGCTCATATATAAACAATCCCCAACCCAGTATGAGTAAAACCACAAAAGTAATGATCACGACATGCTTTAGATTCATCGTTCAAATTATCTCAAAAAGAAAAGAATATATCAATAATATTTAGAACCAGACATAGAAACTTGTTACATTTTGCTACTATAAAAAAATAGATACAAATTATACTTATTCCTCTTTGATTATATGTACTAAAAGTCGTATAATTTTATCAATTTTAGGAAGTCTACTATTTATATTCCGGCATTCCGGGAACCAATGATGTAAAGAAACGCTTTATGAATAGCCTCTGCTTTATTAATGGAAAAATAGTTCGTAAAAGCCATGCACGCATAGGTGTTGATGACCTCGGTCTCCAACGAGGATATGCAGTTTTTGATTATGTGAGGACATACAATGCCAAGCTTTTCCACTTTCCTGATTACCTTGAGAGAATGCGAAAGTCTGCCTCTGCATTGCATCTAGAACTGCCTTATTCGGATGAAAAGATCGTCGAGATAACAACGCGGCTGATTGGAGAAAGCGATCTGAAAAATCCTGCTATCAGACTTATTTTAACCGGCGGGAAAGCCCAAGAATCAACGGGTTTTGACCAACCTAACTTTCTCATAATCACTGAAGAGCTTCCTTATCACCCTAGCGAACTATATACATATGGTGGAAAACTTGTTACCTTTGAATATCAAAGAGAACTACCTCATGTGAAGACAACCAACTACTTAAACTCCATTCGGTTAGATCCTCTCAAACGGGAGAAGGGGGCGTTCAACATGCTGTATTATTATCAGAATAGGGTAACCGAGTGTCCTCGCGATAACTTTTTCATTTTTGTTGGAGATACACTGATCACGCCCAAAGATGACGTCCTCCAAGGTATTACAAGAAAGCATATCTTGCGTCTTTCACGCGAGCATTTCTCAGTTGAGGAACGCGAGGTGAGTTTACAG
>DASWID010000067.1 GCA_036397855.1 Thermodesulfobacteriota bacterium
CATCAGCATGGAAGATCATGACTAAACAGAACAACAATGATGATAATAGTGTGCATTTAATAAGCATTCTCTTGCCTCCTAACATTGATTCACTTTATTTTTAAAAGAATTATTTGGTCGGTTTGGCCTTTAAATCAATTAGCTCTCCGCCTAGAATAAGATACCTTCCGTCTTTGGTCATGATAATTGGGATCGGCGTACCCGAGCCAGTCTGCATCTTTCCTTCCTTCATTCCAAAAGGGACTTCTCGAAATGTTGTAGTATCGACATGTTCTCCCAGAATTAGGTACCTGCCGTCTTTAGTCATCATTACGGGGATTGGAATCGTGCCAATTTGGATCTTTCTCTCCGTCATTCCAAATGGTAGATCTTGAAATGTCCTAGTATCAACAGGTTCTCCAAAAATAAGGTATTTCCCATCCTCGCTTATTAGAAAGGGGACATCTCCCGATCCTTTTGGGGTATTTACTTTGAACCGCCCTTGTTTGAAACCGCTTAGAGGAGTTTTATCATATCCACTGACCTCAATTGTAGCGTCATCCGGTACGACATTCCCCATCTTTTCCTTGAGGAAGGCCCTAAGTTCATCCGCTTCCTTTGTAGATATTGTCTGAGCATTTACGTTAGGTTGAAAAACAAAGAAGGTTACTATGACGATTATAGTGAAGACAAATTTATAGTGCATTTTTACCCCCGAGAAATTTCACAAGCGAACAATATAACACCATTTATGGATAAATCAACAAAGATCGATCATTAAGAAACGGTAGCTTTTGATTATTTTATGATTGGATATCCCTTGAAAATACCCTATCAAATATATGATCGACATATTTTAAGTCGTTTTCAATTTTAAAGCACTCATCTAATTCCTCTTTCGATAGATGATTTTTAACATCTTTATCTTTTAACAGGATCTCACGGAAATGCAATCTGGCGTTCCAGGTTTTAATCGCATTTTTTTGGATTATTTCATAAGCCTTTTCTCTTGATAGACCTTTATCTACTAGTTTTAACAGGACTTTTTGCGAATGTATTAGTCCACGGGTTAGGTCCAGGTTTCTTTTGATATTTTTAGGGTATATCTTTGCGGAGTCCAATATATAGGTAAGTCTATTCAGCATAAAATCGAGAAGTATTGTGGCATCGGGTCCAATCACCCTTTCTACTGACGAGTGGCTTATGTCCCGTTCGTGCCATAACGGAATGTTTTCAAGCGAAGTCAGGGCATACGATCGGACAAGCCTAGCTAATCCACAAAGATTTTCCGATAGAATTGGATTCCTCTTGTGGGGCATCGCCGAAGACCCCTTTTGGCCTTCGGTAAATGGTTCTTCCAGTTCCTGAACCTCAGTTCTTTGAAAATGTCTAATATATGTCGCTACTTTCTCAATTGATGTTGCCACTATCGAGAGCGTTAGGAAGTAATCTGCATGAATATCGCGTTGAACTATTTGCGTAGAGATGCTGGCTGGCTTTAGTTTAAGAACTTTGCATGCATATTGTTCTACCTCTGGCGGAATATTGGCATAAGTACCGACGGCGCCGGAGATTTTTCCCACACTGATTATATCCCTAGCCCTGTTCAGTCTGTCCAGGTTTCTGGCCATTTCATCGTACCAGAGGGCAAAAATAAGACCTAGGGTAGTTGGCTCGGCATGTATCCCATGAGTTCTTCCAATTATAGGAGTCATCTTATGTTTGAAAGCGAGTTTCTTCAAGACGCCTTTTAACATTTTCATATCATCAATTAGCAGAGTTGCTGCATCCTTTAATTGGAGGGCGAATGCTGTATCGAGAATATCGGAAGAGGTAAGCCCAAGATGTAGGTATCTCGAATCGTCGCCAATATTCTCGGATAAAGCCGTTAAGAAGGCTAAGACGTCGTGCTTTAAGATTTTTTCGAGTTCATTTATTCGCTCAACATCAATTTTAGCACGTTTACTGATTGTATTAGTGGCCTCTGTCGGAATACGTCCGTATTTAGTCCAGGCTTTGCAAACAGCAATTTCAACACGAAGCCACTGTCGAAATTTGGCTTCTTCACTCCAGATCTTCGACATTTCCTTGCGTGAATATCTTGAAATCAAATGATTAAAACCTCCCCTAAGGTTTTTCTAGGGGCAACCGAAATACTTACTTGATCAGCCCCTGATTTCTCGATTATCGATGAGGCTGCTCTTAATGCGATATCATATCTATTATTGGTCTCGCTTAAGTGTGCGAGTAATAAATAAGAAAGTTCACTGTGTAACAAACCAGCAAAGAGATTTGCAGCTTGTACATTCGATAAATGACCCAGTCTACTCATTATCCTTTGCTTTATTTCCCACGGATAATGGCTTTCCCTGAGAATATTTTCATCGTGGTTGAATTCAATAATCAGAATATTTGATCCTTTTAGTCTTTCTTTGACCAGGCTTGTTGCTGTTCCAATGTCAGTCACAATCCCTAATTTCTTATGATCTGTTTCGATTGTAAATCCAACCGGATCTAATGCATCATGTGGAACAGAAAAAGAGGTGATCAAGACATCATTAATTGAGAAAGAAGAACCGGTGTTGAATTCGTAGAGGTTTTTAACCTTATCTTTCCAGAGGTGTATCGTCGCGGAAGCAACGTACGTGGGATTCTCAATTTTTGGAATTGACATTGCGTGATCTAAGTGTTCGTGTGAAACTATCACAGCGTCTAAATCGGACAATTCCACATCAAGCTTTTTAAGCCTGGCTTTTATCTGCCTTAGGCTTATTCCCGCGTCAATGAGGATCTTTGAAGAATTCGTTTGGATAAAAAGGGAATTACCGGAACTTCCACTAGCTAGTGTACAGACTTTCATAAATTGTCCTTTGAACAGAACGAGATAGTAGTATTAGTATGTGTTTGAACGGTTGTCAAATTTATGCATGAAATTAAATTATATGTTGATTTCGAATATAATTCATTATCTTTGTTAGGATAAAATAAATCAGTGCAAGTAAGTCAGCTAATTGGTAGTTTCAGTGGTGAATTGCCGCTTGATAGTTGAAGATTAGGTATTTTTATTTGAATCTTTTTTCCAAGCATATTTTATCTGAAGTGAAGTTGGTCAGGAAATTATAATGCATTACAGGCAGGAGATTATAGGTTTAGACGGCTTTGTAATACAATCATGTAGCTCCATACGATGATTGATTAATACAAGTCTTATATTAATATTGTATCAATCTGATATATTATCTTCTTAATATGGATGAATGATGAAAATGTCCAAGTTTAATAGATTAAAGATGTTGGGGTTATTTTGGTTGTGCCTTGTTTTTTTGTTTCTGGCTTTTGTGGACTGTGGCGCTTCTAGGACTGTAATTAATAAAAAACCTGAGAGTAAATCGTACAATTACCAAGTAGTGGAGATACCGGATTTCGGTAAGACTGATCAGGAATGGGTTCCGCTTGACTCTTATTCAGAGATACCGGATATGGTAGCTGAAGAGTTGAGGAATAATAATCATTTTCGAAAGATACTACGTACAAAAAGTGATGATTCGTTGGGGGAAAGGATACTGCTGGTTCAAGGAACAATGACTGGTTATGATAGGGGTTGTAAATACTGTGAGTGGTATTCTTTTGGAATTAATGATAAGGGGAAAGGTGTCGTATATGTCGGTATTCAGCTTATCGATAAAAATACAGGTTTGATTATCACGGATGCCGATGTATCTGGGAGAGCTAAGGATCCAGGTTATGGTAGAAGCAAATATATCCGGGTTACAGATGAGATAGTTGATTTGATTCAACATATTAATGATTAGCGCTCTGGCTTTTTATCTATCTGAGTAATTTTTCTTGATGACACTTGGAACTGAGTTAATAAATCTAAGAGAATAAATGAGAGCAATGCTTATATTACGGACGAAGAGTTAATTAATCTAGTGTTCACTTCTTTACAATTCATCCTTGCAGTTGCCATTAGTACTAGTGAATTATTAATCAAGACCTAGTTCTTTCCTCATATCAAGATCAACATTTTTATTTTTATTCCAATAGTCTACGAGTATTGTTTTCTTTATAGTTGCTTTTGTCGTCAGGGACCTCTCGATATTACTCTTGCCGCTTCCGTAAGTTTCTTCCCAAGAAGTTATTTTATACGGAAAGTCCTTAGTGAATTTTATAACCAACGTCCGTCCTTTGCTTTTGTATTGTAGTCTGTAACTCATGAGCTTATCCGAAAAATCGCCAAGTGAAGCCTCTGCGTCTTCAACCTTTAATTCTTCATGTGTAAATCTTGCTACCGTAGCTGCGGGTATAATTTTTATGTCTCCTAATGGTAGACTGCTGGGTTGAATTCTTATTCGCGTCCAGATCTCATCTTCAAGAAATGCCTTTTTCAAAGTAAATTCTCTATCACCTTCAGATTCAAAATAAGAGTTCAAGCGAACCTGATATTCATCGTCCCGTAAGTTTAATTGCATAAACCAATTGCCACACCATTCGTGAGCTGATAGCGTCTCTTTTAGAGAATAAGGATAGTCCCGTATATTAATGGGTGTGAATAGTGAGTCCATCATCGAGTATTGATAAATTCCGGTATTAAACTTCCTTATGAAGTTTAGCTTCAAAACCTTTACCGCGTCTTCTTTATCACGGATTGGATTATCGAGTTTTACGTGTTTATTTAATGAAAGATCCTCCGTCACAAATATCAACACGGCATTTCCGCTGTGCCTTTCACCATATCGTGCTTGTTGTAATTCATAGCTCGTTATCTCGGCTTTTCCCACGTACCAATAGTCCTTAAACTCCCTAGAGTCATGACTTTCCTCGGTTAGTCCTAGTACACCGAAGAAAAAAAATATAAAAAATAATGAGATACTGAATTTCGAGAACCTGTGTGTAAACATAAGACACTTCCTCCTTTAAAAAAACTTCGAATTATTCCATTGTCACAATCATACTGAAGTCTAAAATAATCTGAAAGAATTTTGGATTTTGGCAACATCAGATCATATTATAATAATAGAAATATTTCTATTGTTATTAATATCTTAGAACACACGTAAACATTTGACTTTTAACATATCATATGCTAATTATTATTGTTTCGTTTTAATAAAGTGTTTCTTCTAAGAGTCAATGTTCGAGGGGATATCAGAAAAGCTAAGTCATACCCTAAAGAAAGTTAGGGGGTATGGAAAGCTAAGCGAGCAGAATATTCAGGATGCAATACGCGAAGTGCGTCTGAATCTCCTTGAAGCCGATGTTCATTTCAAAGTAGTAAGGGACTTTATCGAGTCTGTAAAGGCAAGGGCATTGGGGCAAGAGGTTCTACAGAGTCTCACGCCCGGACAACAATTCATAAAGATAGTTTACGAAGAGCTAGTAACACTACTTGGCGAACATAGCTCAGAGCTAGATCTTAGAACAACACCCCCTGTCATCATAATGCTCGTAGGGCTGCAAGGTTCAGGTAAGACCACCTCAATTGCAAAGCTAGCTAAGACGCTAAAAGAAAAATTAAAAAGAAACCCATACCTTGTTCCTGCAGATGTGTATAGGCCAGCGGCCATCGATCAACTAAAGGTTCTCGCTGATCAGGTTGGAGCGGGAGTTTACAATACTCAGCCTGGAGGAAACCCGGTAGAAATTTGCAAAGATGCACTGAAAGCCGCTCAATACGGTGGATACGATGTACTACTAATTGATACTGCGGGAAGACTACATGTTGATACCGAGCTAATGGAGGAGTTGAAAAACATTAAGGCTCAGATAAATCCTCATGAAATTTTGCTCGTAGCAGATGCTATGACAGGTCAGGATGCAGTAAATGTTTCGACAAGCTTTAATGAGGCTCTCGATATCAGTGGTACTCTTCTTACAAAGATAGATGGTGACGCAAGGGGTGGGGCCGCACTATCAATCAAATCTGTTACCGGAAAGCCAATAAAGTATTTTGGTACCGGGGAAAAACTCGACGCACTGGAGGTTTTTCATCCCGAAAGAATAGCATCTCGAATCCTGGGTATGGGTGATATGCTCAGTTTCATTGAAAAGGCTCAAGCGGCTTTTGAGGAGAAACAGGCTCAAGAGATAGCAAAGAAAATTCTCAAGAAGGAGTTCTCAATTGAGGATTTTAGAGAGGCAATGCTTGCTATGGGAAAGCTGGGACCGATTGAAAGCATGGCCGATATGATTCCTGGGATGAAAAAAATTATTAAGAACCCCAGAGCTATGGAAATGGCTGAAAAGGAAATCAAAAAGACGATCGCGATTATCGATTCTATGACGCCTAAGGAAAGGCTAAACCATATAATTCTGAACGGCAGCAGACGTAGGAGAATTGCAAAGGGCAGTGGTACTCGTGTAGAAGATGTCAACCGGATGATTAAAAATTATATGCAAATGCGTAATATGATGAAAAACATGGGGAAGATGGGTAGTCTTGCTAAGAGGTTGATGAGAGTTGTTTAAAGATACATTGTTACCCTAAATTTTCCTAAGTTAAATGAATTAAGGAGGTTAATGAGTTTGGTTAGAATTAGACTTATGAGGTTGGGTTCAAATAAGAAGCCATTTTACAGAATAGTTGCCGCAGATGCGCGTTCACCAAGGGACGGTAAATTCCTTGAAATTTTGGGGTCTTACGATCCAAGAAAAACCCCTCATCTACTAGAAGTAGATACAGAGAGGGTAAAGAATTGGCTAGATAATGGTGCTAAACCTACAAACCGGGTGGAGAAATTACTTTCAAAGCTCATGCAGTGATGAGTGTGATTATTAAGGTTAAGCTTGAAGAGGAATTCAGTCATAAAGCAGGAGGTAGTTAAATGGATAAACTTAAGGAGCTTGTTATTCACATAGCGCAATCACTTGTAGATTTCCCTGAGCAAGTAGAGGTAAAGGAAGTGACTGGGGAGCAGACTGCAGTATTGGAACTCAAAGTTGCGCAAGAGGATCTTGGTAAGATAATTGGTAAACAGGGAAAAACAGCCAAGGCGATACGGACGATACTCGGTGCTGCAGCTGCAAAGCTGAGAAAACGCGCCGTGCTGGAGATTCTGGAATAAAGATAATTGTATTAATGTGAATGAGCTATTACCTCTTGGAAGGATTTCGAAACCTCACGGTTTAAATGGTGAAGTTAGGGTTTTTTTATACAGCGGGAATTTAGATAGTATTACTAAGGTAAACAGGCTATTTATTTACCAGAAGGAACATGAAAAACCGGTAGAATTTAAGATTACCAGTTTAAGAATTCAGAATAATACGACCATAATTGGGCTTGAGGGAATTAATACAATTGAAGAGGCCTCAGAGCTTCGGGGTTCAATTGTAATGGTTGACAAATGCGACCTCCCTGAACCAAAAGAAGATGAATACTACTGGTTCCAATTAATTGGGCTTAATGTTGTTACGATAGAAGGGAAGTTTATAGGCACGGTTAAAAACTTGATTGACAGAGTGCCGCAGGCCTTGTTAGTAGTGGAGAATAATGAGAAGGAATTTCTAATACCAATGGTTGATACGATCGTACAAGGAGTTAAGCTTGAAGAATCGGAGGTGATAATCACACCTATAGAAGGCCTTTTTGATTGAAACCTTAATTTATTTAAAATTCCCCTCCCAACTGCGAAAAAAAATGAAGTTTGACGTAATCACAATCTTTCCCCAATTCTTTGATTCGCTCTTTTCTGTCGGAATCCTTAATAGGGCGCAGGAAAGGGGCATCATAAAAATTAATACGCACAATCTAAGAATCTATACTAGGGACAAGCGAAGATCAGTTGATGACAGACCCTACGGTGGTGGTAGCGGCATGGTATTCAAGCCGACCCCTTTAGCCAGAGCCATAGAATCAATAAAGAACGAAGATTTGAAATCAGTTGTAATACTCACAACACCCCATGGGGAAGTTTTCTCAGATAGGATTGCGAAGGAAGTCTCTGAATTTGAGCAGGTAATCATTATATGTGGAAGATATGAAGGCGTCGACGAGAGAATAAGGGAAAAGTACGTGGAGAGAGAAATATCTATCGGTGATTACGTACTTTCAGGAGGTGAGTATGCGGCGTCAGTGATAATTGACGCTATATCAAGATTTGTACCAGGTGTATTAGGCAATGAGGCTTCCCCTTATCACGATTCATTCAATGAGTGCTTACTTGAACATCCTCAGTATACCCGGCCTCATGTTTTTAGAGGGAAAAGGGTACCTCAGATTCTCCTCAGTGGAAATCATAAGGCAATAAAAAAGTGGAGACGGCTGGAAAGTATAACGAGAACGCTTTCTCGAAAGCCTTATCTTATTGACAGGACAAACCTGACATTTGAAGAAATAAACCACGTAGAGAGGCTCATAGATAAAGATCCTAGGCGTACAAAAGTGTACGTTGCATTAGTTCATTATCCCGTATACAATAAAACGTTTAAAAAGATAACTACGGCATTCACGAATCTAGATGTTCATGATATGTCAAGGGTATGCAAAACCTATGGTGTAAAGGGTTTTTATTTAGTACAACCTGTCTACGAACAGCAAAAATTAGTCGAAGCGGTGCTGAGCCACTGGATCAAGGGGCCGGGCTCTTCATTCAACCCCACGAGGACTGACGCTTTAAGACTAGTTTCGATAAGGAGCTCAATTGATGAAGCCGTCGACCAGATTGAAAAACAAGAAGGTTTGAAACCGAAAGTGGTAGTAACGGATGCTAGGCATAGAAATTGTACGATTGGTTATCAGGAACTCAGAGAAAAAATACAAAAGGGAACCGAGCCATATTTAATACTGTTTGGGACAGGATGGGGTATAGTCAATGAAGTTTTGGAGAGTGCGGATTATGTTCTTAAACCAATCGTAGGTTATACGAATTACAATCATCTCTCAGTAAGGAGTGCTGCAGCAATTGTGTTAGATAGGTTACTATCAATCTAGTTATCAATAAGGAGAGTTGAAATGAACGTTATAGATGAACTTGAAAAACCACTGTTAAGGAGTGACTTGGCAAAATTTCGCCCCGGAGACACAATAGCAGTTCATTACAAAATCAAAGAAGGCGACAGGGAAAGAATTCAGATTTTTGAGGGGGTGGTAATCGCAAAAAAGGGTGGTGGTTTGAGGGAGACATTTACTGTACGAAAGGTTTCTTATGGGGTGGGTGTCGAGAGAATTTTCCCGGTTCATTCTCCACTTATAGAGAAAATAAAAATCAAAAGGAAGGGGAAAGTTCGACGGGCAAAGCTATATTATCTCAGGGGAAGATCGAAAAAGGCAAGCAGAATAAAAGAAAGTACAACATTTGAAGAAAAAAGAGTTTCCAATAATCAATCTGAAGAGTAGTCGGACTTTATGTTCTTAACAGATGTTATTGTGTGTTGGGCTAATACCTGGTTTCTTATGACACTTGATAACAGATAAGAATCAAAAGGCTGTATCAATTTGAGCCAGACTTTGGCTTGCAATCGCCTTGTCAAACTTTTAGTTTCCTCATAACGTGAACCATTCTCTGAATAGCTGTATATAAGGAAAACACCAATAGCAATATCAATGCAAACTTTAATGAGATATCTCGAGGGTTGTATCCAATCGCTGAAGAAAATAAATTCACAAAAAAGTTTAAAAGTGAAAAGAGGCCCAAATATACAACACGTTCTGTTCTTTGCATTACCCCGACCTCACATTCGATTCCTAGGCCTTCTGCCCTCGCGCGTGTATAGCTGACCATCATTGTTGAAACCAGAATAAAGAAAACGACATAGGGGAAAATGGTTCCTTGAAAGTAACTTAACAAACCGAGGTATATGAAGGCCTCAGCAAATCTGTCCAGACAGGAATCGAAAAAAGCACCGTGTTTACTGGATAAACCCTGAGCCCTTGCCACGCGTCCATCAAAAATATCAAATGTTGAGCCAGCGAGCAGCAAAATTCCGGCTATAAAAGCCCAACCGAAATGAAAAGATATCCCGGTAAGGATTGAAACCAACAAAGTTGTAATTGTGAGTACATTTGGGTGAATTTTTTTTTCAATAAGATAATCCTCTATTGGGCGTATTAAAATTATCCACCAATTCTTAATTCCACTTCCTAGGAGGCTAGTGGAGGCCGGTCCTTTTCCACCCTTTGATCTATCAACTACTTCTTCGGGAACAGACATAATAAGAAAGGCCCCTTTTCTTTTATTAAAGTTTAACTCCACAATTTTCCAATCTTACGATATATCGCTAATCGTTCATGGTGATATATGCCGATTTGATAAAAGGTTCTAACTTCTTGAGGTTTTCAACATAAAGATAAGCTTTCTCTCTTGTACCAAAAGTACCGATCCTAACCCTGTAACTGGCACCATAACCAGGTATTACAACCTTTTTGACGAAGGCTGGATATCGTTTAAGTTTTAGGGAATTCAAGATTTGTACTGCCGCCTTCTCCTCCAGGAATGAACCTACTTGGACGGTATATTTCCCGTCTGGTTCAATCGGGGGTAGTGATGTTAATTCCTCGCGTCTTTTGTCAATCGCTGCTGTATCACTTATTTTTTGATCTTTAGTGTCTGACGATGTTGGCTCTTTGTCAACGGCTTCCGCAGTAACCTTCTTGTCATCTATTTCGGCCGATGAAGAGCCGGTTGATTGAGGAGTTGACCCATCCGTTTTTATTTCCCCAGTTTTGCTAGCGACTCCTGATGCTTTTTCATTTTCGTTAGGAAACTTACGGTCCTCACTACTAATTCCGTTGCCGTTAATTGTCTCTGTTTGCTCAACAAGGAAAGTTTCTTGACCATCCTCTGTTATATTTCCACCTATACCGGTTTTTATATCAATATTTTTTGATACATCATCTAAACGGCTATCCCTGGACTTACCTATCTGTTTTCCAACTATCACACCTAAACTGAAAGAAAAGACAAAAAAGATCAAAAAGCCTAAGAAAAAGTAGACGATCTGTCTGTTTCCTGGATTTTTCGTCAAGTCACTCATATTGTTACATTCTCTCAGGTGCACTGACTCCTAGCAATCTCAGACCGTTTGACAGGACCGTCTTGATACAGTCAATAAAAAACAGTCTGGCACTACTTAACTCCGGGTTATCTGTAATTATTCTATACTTGTTGTAATAAACATGAAAGTCAGAGGCTATGTTTTGCAAGTAAAAAGCAATTTTGTGTGGAGAAAGAGACAACGCACTATCCATTATTACTTCTGAAAACTGGAGTAGCTTATTTGTTATATCAATCTCTTCAGGAAGATTTAGTAGTTTCAAAAACTCGCTTGAAGGGTATACTCTCCTAGCCAATGCATTTTCAAATACACTACCAATTCGGGCATGTGCATATTGAATATAATAAACCGGATTTTCACTGGATTGTTTCTTCGCTAAGTCAAGATCAAAATCAAGGTGACTGTCTGAGCTTCTCATAAGTAGGAAGAATCTTGTAACATCGCGACCGACCTCTTTTACCACATCACGCATGGTAACATAGCTACCAGAACGTTTTGACATCGACGCCTCCTTACCCTCGGTCAACAGTCTAACAAACTGAATTAATACTACCCTAAGATAAGAGTCATCAAACCCTAAAGCCCTCATTGCTGCCTTGATACGATTCACATGGCCATGATGATCAGCGCCCCAGACGTTTATCAATTTACCGAATCCCCTCTTCATCTTTCCATAATGATATGCAATATCAGAAACGAAATATGTATAACTTCCGTCTTTCTTTACAAGAACCCAGTCTTGGGAATCACCAAATTTAGATGCCTCGAACCAAATAGCACCATCCTTATGACTTATCACTCCTCTCTCATCCAGTTTATGTAAAATTACGTCTATTAAATTTTCATTATCTTTGTTACGAATTGGACTATACAGCTCGTCCCTCTCGCTATACCACGTATCAAATGATGCACCAATTAATTTCAGGTCTTCCCTTATTTCCTCCAATAGTATGTTCATTGCATAATCCTTACAAAACGCGATAGAATCTCCCTTGTTTGATTCATCTGCCAGAAGAGCATCACCCTTCTCGTTTTTTATCTTTAGGGCTATGTCTTTAATATAATCGCCCTCGTATCCGTCCTCTAAGCTCTCATTCTTGATACCGAATAATTCCTCATATCTCCGATAGACGGAATGGCCAAGAAGCTCAATCTGCCTTCCGGCATCGTTAATGAAGAATTCCCTCGTAACATTATAACCGATGGCATTTAACAGATTTGATATTGCATCCCCGACGCAGGCGTTCCTGGCATGACCCATGTGAAGATATCCAGTGGGATTTGCACTCACAAATTCTACGAGCACCCTTTCCCCTTTGCCCAGTGTTGAAAGGCCATAGCCCACTCCAAGCCTCTCGATTTCAGTCAATTTACTAATAATTGCAAGTTCTTTGACGAAGAAGTTTATGAAACCGGCACCTGCGATTTCCACCCTCTTGAAAAGGCTTTTCCCGTCTTCAGGAAGATTGTGAATAATCAGCCCTGCAACTTCACGTGGATTTTTCCCTACATTTTTTGCTAATATCAAAGCGATATTAGTCGAAAAGTCACCAAATTCCCTCTTCTTAGGTACCTCTAACTCTATCCTAATATCCATGTGCTCGATATCTAAACCTAGATTGTCTAAAGACTTGTGGACTGCTTCTCTTATTTCCTCTTTCATTCGTTCTTTAAAAATACACCTTAATTTGCAAGTTACAATTCTTTAATAGAAGTAGAATGAATGTTACGGAAAGAAGATTTAATAACTAAAAAGTCAGAGATTCAGGACTTAGATGAGTCGTGTCATTTTGTAGATCGATCTTGAAACTCCCTTTATTTATACTTACGACATTCTTTGATGCCGCTTTAATTTTGAAATTAAAAAAGTCCCTTAGTCCGATTCCCTTGAATTTACAGAGGAGAGTAATAATTGTAAAATTATGGCTTACAGCCACGACATTCTGGTTATGGTGTGTCTTAATTATTCTCTGAACGCTCTTCCAAGCCCTTTCCTGAACCTCTTTGAGCGTTTCACCCCCGGGTATTCTTACGGATTCAGGATCCTTCCTCCATTGGGTGAGCAATTCTGAATATAATTCCCTAATTTCAGTAAATGAGAGTCCTTCAAAATTACCCTGATTCATTTCTCTTAAATCAGGATCAACATTTATCGAAAGATTATGAAATTTAGCTATTTCGACAGCGGTATCTTTAGCCCTTCGGAGATCACTGGAATAGACAGCAGATATATCCTCACTCTTTAGTGACTTTGCCAGTTCGTTAATTTGCCTTCTTCCGTTCTGGTTTAGCTCGATGTCCGAAAATCCCTGGCATTTTTCAGTTAAATTCCAATTTGTCTCACCGTGACGAATAAGAATTAGATTTATTATCTTCAAACCTCCTTCCAAACAATAATTACCACATTATTATAATTGATAACAGGTGAGTTTTACATCTAAGACGGATCATTTGTAAAAGGTATTAAGAATCCAACGGTTTTAGCCTGTTCCATCAACTCAGGAGGCGGAGGAGTGAGCGGGGCTGACTTATAGATTGCCTTAATGCATAAATCATCGAATGCTGGATTACCAGAAGACTCATTGACTCTAACGTCATAAACCTTCCCACTCTCATTGATTTTGAAGAAGACAAACGTTTCTAATTTTCCATCCGTCGGTATATTTGGGGGAATCTTATAATGTTGCCTTATTTCATTACGTATTCTCTCTAGGAACAAATTGGTTACTACTGCGTTGGTTCCTCCACCAAGTGGACTTCCACCCAATTGCCCTCTCCCACTATTTGACTTTCTTTCTGATTTTTCGGTGGTGTTGGCTTTTGCTACTACCTTTTCATCCGTAACCCCTTGTTTTTTCTGGAGTTCCTCTAATACACTTCGTCTCTTTTCCTCTTCAACGTTTTCTTGAATGTCTTTTAATACCTTTGATTTTTCATTTTCTAAATCAGGTTTTTCTTTCTTTTTGGTTGCCTGTGTTTTGTTTACCTCAGGGGCTTTTGTCGGTTTTGGCTCTTTCTCAGCCGCTTTCACCTCTTTCTTTGTTTCTAATGCCACTAGATTTTTATCCTTAGGCTCCTCGTTTTTCTGTTCCTCTTGTTTTTTAGGTTCTTCCTTCTTCTCTTCTTTTTTTACAGCTTTCGGAGGTGGTTTTATTTCCTTTTCCGCCTTTTTTGGTTCAACCATCGGCTTTTCGACTTTTTTCAGCTTTTCTTTATTTGACTCATCCTTTGGTCCCTCCACTACCTTTTTTTCTTCCCTCTTAGGCTGTTTTTGAACTTCCTCCTTTACTTGAGAGGCTTTAATTTCTTTGTTGCCCTCTGTGTCAGTTAATTCTGAAAGGGATACCAGTCTTCCCTCGATGAAATTTGGTTGGGCTGAATAATTAGAACTGCCAAATCCCCAAAACATAATAAGTAGGAAGATAAATACGTGAAATGCTACGGATAGAACTACACCCCAAAACCAATTAATACCCCCACTGGTACCGCCGTTAGGTAAACTCATTTATAATCTGTTTTGAATTGGAAGTTATTAGACGAGGGTGGCTCAGTAATAAGGCCTATTTTATTTACACCAGCCTTTTTAATTTCAGCCATTATTTCCATGACCGTACCATAAGGTACGTTAGAATCTGCCCTTAGAAATACATCTTCTTCCTCCAATTCTTTACCCTGGTTTCTAATAAGTGACCTAATCTCCAACTTTAATTCAGAGAGCGGGTATTTCTTCTTTTCTATGTAAATCTCTCCATTTTCGTTCAGGGTAATAACTATCTTTTTTTCCCTTTCAGCCGCGGGCATGGGTCTCGATTCAACCTTAGGGAGATTGATTTCGACACCCTGGTACAAGATAGGAGCTGTAACCATGAAAATTACTAGAAGAACAAGCATAACGTCCACAAAAGGAGTGACGTTTATTTCAGAAAGAACGGAACGTCCATTATTATTGCCGCTTATAGCCATAGATTCATAACCTATATCTTCTTAAGATATCTATCAACTATGTTTAGAAACTCGGAGGAGAAATTCTCCATTTCGACGTCGATTCGCTTAACCTTATTTATAAAGTAATTATACGCGACAACAGCCGGAATTGCAGCAGCAAGACCTATTGCCGTCGCAATCAATGCCTCTGCGATACCTGGAGCTACTGCTTGAAGAGTTGGAACATCAGCGCGGCTGGCAAGTCCAATAAAAGCTGTCATTATTCCCCATACAGTACCAAAGAGTCCTATGAAAGGAGCTGTACTCCCGGTCGTTGCAAGAAAGATCAGCGAACCCTCAAGTCTAGATACCTCGGCCGACATTTCCTTTTTTAATACCCTTTCAACCAGTTCCACTACGCCTAGATCCGCCGCAATAACCATCTCTGGATTGTTCTGCGATTCGGGATTTCTTACTGCACCTCCGGTTCCAGACCTCTTAATTTTAAGAAGCTCTTCGTACCCCGACCTGAAAAGATTTGCTATAGGACCTTTTAAGTGTTTAGTGGACTGGTACAGATTACTGAAGTTTCCACTTGAATGGTAAAGATCTAAAAATTTTTCAGACCTTTTCATTGCTTTCCTGAGCATGAAATGCTTTGAAAAAATGATAGCCCACGAGATTACCGACATTATCAATAGCAATAAGAGTACTATTTTAACAACTGGTCCAGCTGTTGATATGAGTCCAAATACCTTTACTTGCTTCACCTCTACAACTTCTGCGGTCTGCAGCACAAAATGTAACCAATTAATCATCTTTTATTTACCAACTTGTTTTAGGAATTTACAAATTTCCATGGATAATCAGGTGGAAATTTTGAGCAAGGAATTTTGCACATCTTTAATATATTTTCCCATACAAAACTACCAAAATCAAATTGATACCAATCGCTTCAATTGGATTATATCCTTTTACCCAACGCTGCGGCTTCATAAAAAACATCTGTTCACGCCATTTATAATGGGAATTAAGATGGGGGGATGAATATGAAAACGACCTGATACTTACACAGACAACTTAAGTCAGGGGTGACGATTAAATCCAAAGAAAGGCGTTAAAATCGTAGGAAACGACGCAAGTGCAGAGATATCATTATGTTCCAATAATATTATTTGATCGGCTTTGGCGCATGCAAATTTTAGGTTATTCACACGGCGACCTTAAGGTTTTCGCTACAATTTAATAAGATCTCCTCGTAGAGGAGGACTTTAGTCCTCAAGTCTATGTTATCTCCCGAATGTCCCCTGCTTATGAGATGCGCCGACAAGCTTGATCGATAAAAAATGAAATATTAATCCGAGGTTTGAAGACCTCGGCTATCGGC
Source organism: Thermodesulfobacteriota bacterium (assembly GCA_036397855.1). Classification (NCBI taxonomy): domain Bacteria; kingdom Pseudomonadati; phylum Thermodesulfobacteriota; species Thermodesulfobacteriota bacterium. The sequence goes on from DASWID010000067.1 coordinate 16,283, forward strand.
AAAATACAACATTTCATTGAAACATTTCAAGGCTATCCGAACCTTCGAAGGCTTGACCGTCGAAGGTCTCTCCCCTCATGGTGCCCTTTGTGGAATCGCAGTCTAAATTGCTATCACCCATCAGGAAATGAAATACCAGGTCGATATAACCGTTTCCGTCTACATCCTCCTCGTGTCGTCGAAGTTCACCTGTTTTATTATTTACATGCGTCTCACATGCTCCTTCAAATGACACAGTGGTATGAACAACGGTAGTCGCGTCGAATACCTCCGTGGAAAGAATAGCCACTGGTATCACTCCCTTTATATTATTACAGTTGATGAGATTAGTATCGATACCAGGCTTTACATCTATATCTATCAGTAAGACGGAATCACAAACGTTATCCGAGGCAGGGGTGGGGTTTGTCTGGACATAGCTATCAGTGTTGCGTGCTCCACCCCTTCCATTTGGGCATCTTGAATTAGAATGGTTATCCTTATCGCCACCGCCGTCTTCATTTACCTGAGGCTGGCCATCATTCAACAATGCTAGTAATCCAGGATCATCATCGTCGTCTGTGTCATAGACAATGGCGTCAATCAGATACTCTGTTGTGACTGGGGTACCATTAGGAAAATCGTTTCCATCGCCGATATACAGGGCCGCGGCATCAGCTCCATTCTGAACACCGCTGAATATGATATCAGGATTTGGTGAGACTCCACTCTGGCCAATTAGAAAGTATCCATTTTCATCCGTTGCAAGGCCATCTAGATCAAGGGCAGCATAGGAGGTGTCAGTGGTGCCATTGTAGAAAACAACAACCAATGAAGTCAAATCGGTGTTCCCAATTCCGCCATCATATAGCTCGACGAATTCGAGCATGTCCGTTCCAGGAGTGTCAGAGTCAACTTCATTAAAGATAATGTTGTTAATCGTATTACCGAATACTGATGCTGGTTCAAAAATTAGTGATGTTAAAACAATAAATTTTAAAACCTTAAATAACGATCCAAGAACCAATATATGTCGTTTAATGAAGTTCTTTTCCACTTCTTTATTCATGCTTGTCAACCTCCTTTCAGTGTCTAAGTACTAGTTAAGGAATAGTAGAAAATGCTTATTCGTTTTGAAGTATACGGCTACTTTTTCGAAGTTGTTGAAAAAATTTTTTATGTTAGTTTAATAACTTCTTTAAATACAATTTTAATGAGGTGTATGATGAAACGATCTATAACTATGATTTTTGCCGCATTGTTAATCACTCTATTTTTTTTCAATTCGGGCCCATCTGCCGAAGAAGATATGTACAAGGTCGTTATTGAGGAAAGCTTTTATGTTGTAAGTCCTGAGAATCAAGATAAGTTTTTAGAAATTTATAAAGAGAAAGTTTATCCCTTCTGGAGCGAAATGAATAAAATGGGTTTAACCGATGGAGATATTAAGATGTATTCACAAAGGATTCACACCCTTGACCCTAGATGGACATACAAATCAGTTGTCAGGTTTAAAAATTACAGTGCTATAGATACTTGGCTTCAGAAAAGGGACGAAGTATATAATAAGCTATTTCCGAATGCTGGTGGATACAAAAGTGTCAGTAAAGAAATTTCAGGAATAACAGAAGAACACTGGGATGAATTAATTAGGGAGATAAAGTTGAGCAAGTAAAAACTGCAATTTAAAAAAAGTCATTCTGAATTTACTTCAGGATCTCTTTTCGGATGCCGAAACTAGCCAGGCCCGATGCAAATTAGGATTCAGCATGACGAATTGCAAAATGATGTTTTACCAGAGGGGAGTCGTCGGCCATCAAAAAAACAAAGGAATGGACTCCCAATTAAGGCATTTGGGATTGACACGCTGCCTTAAATTGCCATAGCCGTGTAACTATATTTATGAGTGACTTCCTTGACCCACACGTTATTTTATATGGGCTTCAACTGAACGGCCTGACAAAATACGATCTAATCTTTAAAGAGGCCTTTTTGTCTGTGGAGCGAAGCAATATTCAGATGTGCGTATGCCTGTGGTGTTACCATTCTTCCTCGGGGTGTTTTTGCAAGGAATCCCTGGCGTATCAAAAATGGCTCATATACCTCTTCAATAGTATCTTTATCCTCGCTTATCGCGGCTGCGATAGTCTCGATTCCAACAGGACCTCCGTTAAATTTTTCGGTGATCGCCAGAAGTATTGCACGATCAACATTATCAAGACCGACAGAGTCCACTTCGAACATATTGAGTGCGTTTCTTGCCACTTCTTGATCGATAATACCGTCAGCTTTCACCTCCGCAAAATCTCGTACCCTCTTCAGCAATCTGTTTGCAATCCTGGGTGTTCCTCTGGCCCTGCAGGCAATTTCAGACTCACCGTCACCCGTAGTTTCGACGCCGAGAATTCCAGCAGACCTCCTGATTATGCTCTCAAGTTCCTGAGGATCATAATAGTCGAGCCTCAAGTTTACGCCAAAGCGGGATCTCAGGGGCGATGTTATAAGACCAGTTCTTGTAGTAGCGCCTATCAAAGTAAATCTATTAACAGTGACTTTCATTGACCTAGCTGTTGGTCCTTCCCCGATCATAAGATCAATCTTATAATCCTCCATAGCTGAATATAAATACTCCTCTACAATACGATGAAGTCTGTGAATTTCATCGATAAATAACACATCTCTTTCATCTAAATTGGTAAGAATAGATGCGAGATCTGCAACCCTCTCTATCACTGGACCTGAAGTTGCATGTATTTTTACCTCCAGTTCATTAGCCATGATATGAGCCAGTGTTGTCTTTCCAAGCCCCGGGGGACCATAGAGAAGAACATGATCGAGAGCTTCTTTTCTACGTTTTGCTGCCTCAATGAAAATGTCAACTTTCTCTTTTACCTTACTCTGGCCTAAAAACTCGCGTAAAAGCCTGGGTCTGAGATTGGGGTCATAGATCGAATCTTCTTCCTGAGTTTTTGGATTTACAATTCGTTCTTCCATATTTATATGTATAAAGCTAAAATTATTTGAGCCCGAACTTAGTTACAAATCAGATAGGTAATATCGAATAATAACCATCATTCCTTTCTCATTACTTTTAATGATTCTCTCAAAGCAATCTCTATATCTTTTTCTTTTCCTGCTATCTCTTCAATTTTTATAATCTGCTCATCTATTTCGAACTTTGTATATCCTAGATTAAGGAGCGCGGAGATTACGTCATCCAGGTTTCCATTATTACGATGATACTTTTGAAGGAGTCTAATGCTTGAGATCTTATCTTTTAATTCGGTTATCAGTCTTGATGCGAGCTTTGGTCCGATGCCAGGTACCTTTCTTCTTGTTAGATCACCAGAAGAAATTGCTGAAACCAGTTCCTGAGGAGAAATATTAGAAAGAATGTTTGTTGCCCCTTTAGGCCCTACACCAGAAACACCTAGTAATAAGGTGAAGATCCTTTTTTCGTCTTCTGTGAGAAAACCGACAAGCTCTATACTGTCCTCCTTCACGTGAGTGTAAATTTTTAACTCAGTCTCACAACCCGAGTCTGGGAGACGATAATATGTAGAGAGTGGCACTGTAACTCCGTAACCCACTCCATGAACGTCTATAACGATCTTTCCTATTGATTTCTCTGCGATTATGCCTCTAAGAAGGGAGATCATTTATCGAAAAACGCCTCCTCCTTCTTCTAGTCCTTAGAACTTCAATCCCGAGCCTCTCTTTTTTCTCAGATAGATTAATGTGGCAAAGTGCTATTGCTATTGCATCCGACACGTCTGTCCCCTCCCATCTACTAATTCCGAAAATTGTGGAAATCATCTTCTGAACTTCGATTTTTTTCGCTCTTCCTCGACCAGTGATGGCAAGTTTTACTTCGGTAGGAGCATATTCATAGACTGATAAGCCAAAAAAGGCAGCTGCCAGGTATGCAACGCCCCTTGCTTCCCCTAGCTTGATTGCACTTTTGGCATTTTTGGCGAAAAAAAGACCTTCAACCGACATAACATCGGGAGCAAATTCTTGTATCACCCGCACTAGACCTTCATGAATGGTCTTCAACTTGAAAGTAATAGCATGGCTAGCAGAAGGAACTATAGCGCCACTTGTAACATGTATTAAACTTCCGTTTATACTCTCCACTATTCCGAATCCACAAACCCTGGTTCCAGGGTCTACGCCAATTACTCTCATCAATTTTATCCCAACGCTTCCAAGAGTTCGTCTTCGATATCAAAGTTTGAATAGACGTTTTGAACATCGTCACTATCATCGAGCGCTTCCATTAGACGCACCATCTGCTCAGCATCTTTGCCTTCGACCCTAACATTATTCTGTGGTATCATGGTAATCTCTGCTGATAAATACTTGAGTCCTTTCTTGTCAATTTGGTCTTTAACATTTTCAAAATTCTCAGTATTCGTGATAACAATTAGTTCACTATCCTCAGTCCGTACGTCCTCTGCTCCTGCATCTACAGCAATCTCATAAATCTTATCTTCATCGACGCCTTTTTTGTCAAAAGAAATCCTTCCCTTCGTATCGAACATCCATGCGACGCAACCACTTTCGCCAAGGCTGCCTCCATACTTCGTAAATACTCTTCTAATTTCAGAAACGGTACGATTTTTATTATCTGTCATGACATGAATATAAACTGCACTTCCGCCTGGACCATAACCCTCGTAATAAGTTTCATGAATTTCTTCGGAACCTCCCTTTCGGGTACCTCGATTAATAGCTCGATCTATCGTATCACCAGGCATGTTATTGCTCCTCGCAGCGGCGATAGCTGTTCTAAGCCTCGAATTGGATTCGGGGTCACCTCCGCCCTGCCTTGCAGCAATCGTGAGTTCCCTGATTAACTTTGTAAAGATTTTCCCGCGCTTGGCATCAACGGCTGCCTTTCTGTGTTTTATATTTGCCCATTTGGAATGACCAGACATATGTTCTCTCCCCTTTTTTTATCGTTAAAATGATCCTGTTTTAGTTAATTATTTTATAGGAATACGAAATAAGTAGCAACATCTACTTCGGGCCTTTTAATTACTATAACGCCTCTTCAACAGTTACGCTAATTAGCTGGTTTCCGTTGATTGAAGTAGAAATCATCGTAATAGGTTCTCCGGAATTAATTTCCTTTACTGATAGGGTGCTTACAGGTAGGGAAAATTTTTGCCCCTCTACTGGCTGAAAAGTAAATTTGACCTTGGATTCATCGGGAAGCCCAAAGATCTGGGCCTTTATAGGAACACTCTTTCCTATTTCAGTATCGGGTATTAGTAATTCACAACCCCAGGCGTCAGTATCAGAGTTAATGAAACTTCCATCCTGTTCCTTAAGACTGTATCTAAGCTTTCCGTCCTTACTAATTACTGTTAATGGTAAATCCTCGAACTTTGCCGCCATCTGATTGTTTGTTAGAGCTATGATATCACCGTTTATGAACTTATTATCTTTTGAGTCGAATACACCTATCTCAAATTTACTCGGATTATTGACGTTCGTCTCCGTGAATAAAATCGTTGAGCTTAGTTGGCCAAATGCTATTTTAGGCTTTGTAATGGATTTTAGTTCATTATTCTCGAGAGCCTGTTCTCCGCCTGATCTTGATATTTTCATGCTACCTTCCTCACCGGTGAGGTTCAAACCTTCCAGATCTGACATGGATTGTGGAACAATAACTACTGGCCAGAGATCCTTTGTTTGATTGAATTCTATTTCGGATTCACTTGAAGTAGAAGTGCCCGTTCTGAGAGGTGTTACGGATATGATTCTTCCGATGTACTTTGGGTTTAGATAAATTTCTCCTGAAATTGAGGTTAAAAGAATCTCCGTGTATAGGGGAAGATGTGAACGGGTTTGCACACTTGATCCATTACCTTTTTCTCCCGCGGCCATTAAACTCTGTTTCGTATTATTTTTGTCGAAAATATTTAAATTCTCATACATAGAGGCATCAGCCAGCCCTATGGTTACGGAGGAAAGAAATAAGAGTGTACAATAAATCAAATATTTCGCCGGATAGGTTTTAATTGTCATTAATTCTCAATGGAACAATTGTAATAAATTTTAATCTTAGATATAATGTTATTATAACATAGAATTAATTTTTCCTGTTTGCTTCTAATAATATAAGATTTTGTCTTATACTAGATTTAAGTATAGATAATATTTAACTTTTGAATAAATTCCACTTGACAAGACGTATTATTAGTGTGCATAATATTAGTTACATAGCTAAATGCAACTCTAAATGAACCATTAAATAATTTCCTCTATATTGAGTCGAGATCTTTTATCCTAAGATTTATTATTGAATCGAGAACATAAGTATTTATGGCAAGAGCTTCGAAAGCGCAACAATCCACCGAAGAAAAAGTGCTAGAGGGACCTGAGTCTCCTTTCCTTAACCTGAATGAGCTCAGAGATAGGAGAACTTCAGAATTAATGAAGATCGCACGGGAGCTACATATCGAAGAAACATCTAGAATGTCAAAACAAGATCTTATATATGCTGTTTTAAAAGCCCAGAGCGAGAAGGAGGGGATGATTTATGCCGAGGGTGTCCTCGAAATACTTTCGGAAGGTTACGGTTTTTTAAGATCACCAAAATACAGTTATCTTCCCGGTCCTGATGATATTTACGTCTCAAAATCACAGATCCGCTCATTTAATCTCAAAACAGGTGACACAGTTGGCGGCCAGGTTCGCCTTCCTAGAGAGGGGGAGAAGAATCTTGCGCTTTTAAAAATTGAACTAGTTAATCAAGATTCACTTGAATCATGCAAGGAAAGGGTTCCGTTCGAGGGCCTCGTCCCACTTCACCCTGATGAGAAAATCAACTTAGAGTATGACCCCAACGAATTCTGTTCAAGAGTAATGGATTTATTTATACCCGTTGGTAAAGGTCAGAGGGGCGTCATAGTTGCTCCGCCAAGAACTGGAAAAACCATTCTTCTGCAAAGAATCGCAAATGCTGTAACAAAGAACAACCCAGAAATAGTCCTTATAGTACTTCTTATAGATGAGCGTCCTGAAGAAGTCACAGATATGGAAAGATCGGTAAAAGGGGAAGTCGTCAGTTCAACCTTTGATGAGCCAGCACAGCGACATATCCAGGTTGCCGATATGGTACTTGAAAAAGCAAAGAGACTCGTTGAACATGGAAAAGACGTCGTGATTCTTCTAGACAGTCTAACTAGGCTCGCGCGTGCTAGCAATACGGTAACTCCGGCCAGTGGAAGGGTATTATCAGGAGGTATGGAAGCGAACGCTCTGCAAAGGCCCAAGAGATTTTTTGGGGCCGCCAGGAATACGGAAGAGGGTGGCAGCCTCACAATTATAGCCACGGCCTTAATAGATACTGGGAGCAGGATGGACGAGGTCATTTTCGAAGAATTTAAAGGCACGGGTAATATGGAGGTCTACTTAGACAGAAGATTGGCCGATAAGAGGATTTTTCCGGCAATTGATCTTCTAAAATCCGGAACAAGGAAGGAAGAATTATTACTTCCACCGGATGTTATCAATAGGGTATGGCTGCTTAGAAAGATACTCAGTCCTATGAATACAACTGAAGCAATGGAATTTCTTTTAGACAAAATTAGTGGAACCAAAACTAATAAGGAATTTCTCAATCTAATGAATCAGTGATTTTTATTTTTTATTCCATTCGATTCGGCTTCATTGCTATATTTTAATTTTTAAACAGATTCTGAGCTTTTTTTAGCGCCTCGATTAAACTATCAATCTCCTCCATAGTGTTGTATAAGTATAGACTTGCCCTAACAGCGTTATCTATATTAAGTCTTCTCATAAGAGGTTGTGCGCAGTGATGGCCAGAGCGTACTGCGATTCCTTCCCCATCCAGTATCCATGAAATATCATGAGGATGTATATCTTTTATGTTAAAAGTAAATACTCCAAGCTTATCTACAACATCTTTTGGACCGTGAAGTTCAATCCATGGCAGATCTAGGAGTCTTTCAAGAGTGTAACTAGTAAGTAATTTTTCATAGTTTTGAATTTCTTCAAAGCCGATCCTATTCAAATAATCGATGGCTGCACCTAATCCTACCCCACCTGCGATATTCGGGGTTCCGGCTTCATATTTCCATGGTAGTTCATTCCATGTTGATTTATCAATTGTTACAGTCTCTATCATATCACCGCCATAATTAAAGGGCTCCATTTGTTCAAGAAGTTCTTTTCGTCCATAGAGAAATCCGGTGCCTGTTGGACCCAACATCTTATGTCCTGAAGCTACTAAAAAATCACAACCGAGCGCTGAAACATCAACGGGGAGATGGGGCACTGATTGAGCTGCATCAACCAGGACCAAGGCCCCAACCTTCTTTGCCTCGTCAACAATCTCTTTTACTGGATTAACTACACCCAAAACATTTGATGCATGAACTACGGACACAAGTTTCGTCCTTTCTGAAATAAACTTTGGAAGATCTTCAACCCTCAATCTGCCTTCATCGTCAACGTCCAAAAACTTTACCTCTATTCCCTTCAATCTTTTAAGCATTTGCCATGGAACAATATTCGAGTGATGCTCCATAATGGTAGTTACGATCTCATCCCCTTTCTGAAGATTGTGAAGACCCCAGGCATATGCTACAAGATTTATTGCCTCAGTGGCATTTCTTGTAAATATTATTTCTCTCCAACTCTTTGCCCCTATGAAATTTGCAACACTCTTGTGCGCATTTTCATATAGAACAGTAGACTCGTGACTAAGCGTATGGACAGCCCTATGAATATTCGCATTTACTGTCTCATAAAAGCTTTTTTCGGCCTCTATCACATATCTTGGTTTTTGAGTTGTTGCGGCATTGTCAAGATAGATAAGTGGTTTGCCCCCTATTTTTCTTTCGAAGATAGGAAAGTCTTTTCTAATTTCATTGGATTCAAATTTTATAGAATTTAGATATTCCTTTTGCATATCTAGCCCCTAGTTTATACGTTATCAATCTACTAAAACGTATATATCATCCCCCTCCACTTTTAATTCATATGTTTCGACTGGTTCTACAGCAGGCATACATAGGGCTTCGCCGGTCTTCACATTGAACTCCGCTCCGTGGTAAGCGCAAGTAATAGTCTCATTCTCCAAGACTCCGTCTGAAAGAGGAAATTCCATGTGGGTACATTTGTCTTTGATTGCATAGAAATAACCGCCAACGTTGCAAACTGCAATGATCTCATTGTCTACCGCAAACGATTTAACTTCCCCAGGTAAGATCTCAGATTTAATTGCAACCCTGATAAACCCATTATTCATGTAAATTTTCTTACCTTCTCATTTGCAACAAAGTTATGGCTCTGCTCAGGCTTGGCTATTTTATATGCTTCATTCTTCTCCAGGCCAGTCATTTTTCCCAAAAAGTCCAGATTTTAAAACCTTGAGAGACAACAGTGCACATTTTAACCTGACTGGACTAATTCTCATCCCTATTGCTTCTAGCAAGTCATCCGCAGTAATTTCTCTTACAGATTCCAAATCTTTATTCACTATCATTTCAGTTAATATTGATGCAGAAGCCTGGCTTATAGCGCACCCTTTACCAGAAAATCCTGTCTCACTAACTTTGTTATTTTTAATTCTAAAATCGAAACGTATTACATCCCCACACAAAGGATTACCTTCCTCATAAGAGATATCCGGTTCACTAAGCCTTTTATAGTTTCTTGGGTGTTTGAAGTGATCTAGAATATAATCAAATTGCTCAGTATTCATCTTTTTTTTGTTCTCAATTTAATAATGATGTTCCTATCTATCAATCCGGATTTCCCAAAAACATAGAGCTCATGGAATACTTTTAAATACACTTCGTTTACGTTAACTTGGTAGTTGAATCAAGTTCCCTTTTGCAAACCACTCTGTCACAAGCTTTTCGATGTAATCTCTGATTTGTTCCACATTCATACTCTCTAGGCTCTTGCTTGTGAAAGCATACAGTAGCATTGCACGAGCAGATTCTTCGGATAAGCCACGGGATCGAATATAGAAAATGGCATTCTCATCTATCTGTCCTATAGTAGCACCGTGGGTGCATTTCACATCATCCGCATAAATTTCAAGTTGAGGCTTAGTATCTATCTGTGCCGAATCGGAAAGTAGAAGATTTCTATTTGTCTGTTTGGCATCCGTTTTCTGAGCATCTTTATGCACAATAATTCGGCCGTGGAATACTCCCCTTGACTTGCCATTTAAGACACCATTATAAAGTTGTCGACTGTCGCAATGGGGACTCACATGTTCTACTTTCATGTAATTATCCATATGTTGCCTGCCTGTAGACATGAACAAACCGTTTATAAATGAATGGCAGCCCTCTCCAGCAAGCACTGGATGAACATTATTTCTTACAAGAGATCCACCAAGCAGTAAAGAGTGGGAATTTAGGTTGCTATTACGCATCTGTTCAACCCGTAGAGTAGAAACGTTATAGGCCTTTACGCTCTCTCTTTCAATCATATAATGATCAAGCGTACTGTTTTCACCAATAACGACCTCTGTAACGACGTTAGAGAAATATACATTGCTACCCAGTGAAACATAATGTTCAATAATGTTAGCCTGACTGTTATCCTCAAGAATTATCAAATTACGGGGATTCGCAATACAAGGAATGTCATTAATGGTCGTTATATATAACAAATGGATAGGTTCATGAAGCAAAACCCCTTTTGGTATTGATACGAATGCACCATCTTCCATAAAGGCTGTGTTCAGTGCTGTAAAAGCTTCATGTTCGAAGTCAGCATAGTGCGTGAGATGCTCGCTCAACAAATCCTGGTAATCAAACAATGCTTTTGTAAGATTTGATATTCTAACTCCGCCGCTAGTATTTAGCGAAGAAAGTTCAACCGAAAATCTGCCATCGATAAAGACTAGTTGATTTTGTAACGAATCAGAAAAAACAAATGGCTCTATATCATTCCTTGATAGATTTGATTTCCCATTAAGCATTAATCTGAAGGGAGTGCGTTCAATTGGAGCCAGGTTTGTAAATCTCCAGTCTTCGTCATGGATTGTAGGGAACCCCAATTTCTTAAACGCGTGTATGGCTTTTTCTCGATTCTCCCTAAACCATCTAATCTCTCTACCGGCAGAGTACTCCTGATATTTAAGGAAGCCTTCAAGATAGCTATCAATATCCTGCATCTCAATTTCCATTTTCGATCACCCTATTAATTTCGAGCCACATTGCTGTTAGTCAGTTCATCGCCAACCCCCACGTACCCTTTGTCTTCAAGCTCTAATGCCAATTCTTTTCCACCTGATTTTACTATTCTCCCATCTACCAGTACATGTACAATGTCAGGAATTATGTAGTTAAGGAGCCTCTGGTAATGAGTGATTATCAAAAAGGACCGTTCATCTGTTCGCATCGTGTTTACACCCCTGGCGACAATCTTAAGGGCATCAATATCCAACCCCGAATCAGTCTCATCTAGTATGGCAAACCTGGGCTCCAAAACCTGCAATTGAAAGATCTCATTCCGCTTTTTCTCACCCCCGGAAAAGCCCTCATTCACGGAGCGTTGTAAAAGATTGTCATCAACGTCGAGAGATTTCATCCTCTCCTTTACCAGCTTGACAAACTCGACGTGCTTAAGGGGTTCGAGACCCTTGTGCTTTCTAATAGCATTCAATGCTTCCCGAAGGAAGTATGTATTTGCAACACCTGGTATTTCTACAGGGTATTGGAAAGCCATGAAAATACCCTCACGTGCCCTTTCCTCGGGAGACATTTCTAAGAGGTTTCTACCCTCGTACAGAATTTCACCGTCCGTAACCTTGTATGTATCGCGTCCTGCAAGTACCTGAGCTAATGTACTCTTTCCCGAACCATTGGGACCCATTATAGAGTGTATCTCCCCGGGATTAATCGCCAGGCTCAATCCCTTGAGAATTTCCTGGTTGTCCACACTCACATGTAAGTTCTTTATCTCAAGCATAATTCCTCCATGTAATTATCTATTAAATAATGGTTTTCGTGACAATGAGTAATAGGTTCAGTTTGGATTGTCTATCCGACGCTTCCCTCAAGACTGACACTCAATAGTCGTTCTGCCTCTACAGCAAATTCGAATGGCAGCTCACGGAATACCTTTTTACAAAACCCATTGACAATGAGTGAAACCGCATCCTCAGCAGAGAGACCCCTTTGTCGACAATAAAAGATCTGATCATCGCCTATTTTAGATGTGCTTGCTTCGTGTTCCATCCGGGCTGTAGAGTTCTTTACTTCTATATAAGGAAATGTATGAGCTCCGCATTTATCTCCTATGAGCATGGAGTCACACTGCGTATAGTTACGCGCACCGGTAGCATTCTTACCAATTTGAACTAACCCTCGATATGTGTTTTGACCGTAGCCAGCAGATATTCCTTTTGATACGATAGTGCTACTCGTATTCTTACCTATATGAATCATCTTAGTTCCCGTATCAGCCTGCTGGCGATTGTTAGTTAATGCGACAGAATAAAATTCACCCACGGAATTGTCACCCTCGAGAATACAACTTGGATATTTCCATGTTATAGCAGAACCGGTCTCGACTTGTGTCCAGGAAATATGAGAATTTCTCCCTATGCATCTTCCCCTTTTTGTGACAAAGTTGTAAATACCCCCTTTACCATCCTTGTCACCTGGATACCAATTCTGTATTGTAGAATACTTGATTGTTGCATCATTGTGAGCTATAAGTTCTACTACAGCCGCATGCAACTGGTTTTCATCACGTTTTGGTGCGGTACATCCCTCAAGGTAGCTAACGTAGCTTCCTTCTTCCGCAATGATCAGCGTTCTTTCAAACTGTCCTGTATTCTCTGCATTTATACGGAAATATGTAGACAATTCCATAGGACAGCGAACACCCTTTGGAACATAAACGAAGGAACCATCCGTAAACACCGCAGAGTTGAGGGCGGCAAAGTAGTTGTCGTTATGAGGTACTACAAACCCCATATACTTCTTAACCAATTCTGGATATTCCTGCACCGCCTCTGAAATAGAACAAAATATTATATTTAATTCAGCAAGTTTTTCCTTGAATGTTGTAATCAGCGAAACACTGTCAAAGACTGCATCTACGGCAACACCTGCAAGCATCATTTGCTCTTCGAGAGGAATTCCGAGTTTTTCATATGTTGCCCTTAGTTCAGGGTCTATATCGTCTAGACTCTTCGCCTTCTTTGTCTGTTTAGGCGCGGCATAATAGCTAATATCGTTGTAGTCAATAGGGGGATAATGAACGTTATGCCATTTTGGCTCCTTCATTGTCAGCCAATTCCTATAGGCTTTTAGACGCCACTCTAACAACCATTCGGGTTCATTCTTCTTAGCTGAAATCATTCGAATGACATCCTCATTCAAACCCTTAGGTGCAATTTCCTGCTCGATGTTCGTAACGAATCCGTATTTGTATTCTTGTTTTGACAACTGTTCGAGATCTACGCTCATTTAATAGCCTCCAAATTTAAAGATATCAATATTTCGTTAACTTAAATCAGTTCCAATCTGCTTTAACATATCGTCGAGCGTTGTGTCCTCAAGTATCTTTATCATAGATACCCGAACCCTGTCCCATACAGGGAGTTGTGGACAACACGCATAAAGTGCACAGATCTTAGCCTTATCCATACAATCAATAATCCTCAGTTCACCCTCTATAGCCTCATATACCTCTCTCAGGTTAATTTCTTGTGGAGATTTTCTCAAAATATAACCTCCATCCGGGCCGACCATTGATCTTATAAGACCCCTTTTTACAAGCCTCCGCATTATCTTAGCCAGGTAGTTTTTCGGTATGTGTTGATGTTCTGATATCTCTTTCATGCTTGAGGTTAATACAGGGTTTTTCCCCATATAGGCCAAGGACCTCACAGCGTAATCTAATGTTCTACTTACTTGCATAATTTCTAACCCGATAACGAAGAATTATGGATATCATGCATCCATGATGTATATATTATATTTCTATCCTTCTATTTGTCAAGATTGAAGTGGGCTAATAGGGTTTGCAACTGGTAAAAACTAATGATGGGCAGTTTACCATAATTATAGCTACATGTCTAATTTCGAAAGAAGGAAAGATCAATTCTTGATTTTTAACATATAACGAGCTTGTGTGACACTCATTCCCCATCTATTCTGGGCTCAGGAACGATCATGATTTCCATGAGCTTTTTATCCCTTTTAATCATTATATCTGTCTTTATACCTGCTTTAGCTTCTCCTAACGCAACGACATAATCATATATGTTCGTAATCCGCTCGCCAGAGAACTCGATTATAACGTCCCCGTCTTTGAGTCCAGCCTTTTCCGCAGGACTTCCACCCCTAACACCCATCAGTCGAACCCCATCGGGATTTTCTGAATAATCAGGAATGGTACCCAGGTATACGTTGAAACCTGACGGACTCTTCTCTTCTCCTTTTACTTTGGAGAAGGCAATCATATCTAATGATCCATTTAATTCGAGGATAAGATCCGATATCAACATCAAGACCTTTTCTTCTCCTTCCGGGTTGATCTTTTGCCACTCGTCGCTTGGGGCATGATAATCGGAGTGGATACCGGTGAAAAAATGGAGAACCGGTATATTTTTGGTGTAAAATACGGTCTGATCGCTAGGGGCGATGCCACTATCTCGAAGCTTCAGCACTAAACCAACTCCAGAATTAACATTGTTGATTAAACCCTGCCATGCCGGCGATGAGCCGACTCCAAAGACTGTAAGCTCATTATTTTTAAGTCTCCCAATCATATCCATGTTTATCATAGCCTTGGCATTTTCTAATGGAATTTTTGGGTTCTTCACATAGTATGATGATCCCAAGATTCCAAGTTCCTCAGCAGAAAATGCTACAAATAGTAGGCTACTGTCTAGACTTTCTTTCTCGTGAGAAAAATACTCTGCTAGCTCTAACAATCCGGAAACACCCGAAGCGTTATCGTCGGCGCCATTATATATTTTATCACCCTTTTTTTCATCACCATGCCTCGAGGTATTCCCTCCAAGACCAATATGATCGTAATGAGCCCCGATCACTATCACTTCACGTTTATGGTCTGGATTAGAGCCCTCCAATAAGCCAATAACATTTGTAGTGTAGCTTCTTTCTGCAATCAAGTCTGTCTGTAAATAAACCGTTGTTTCAGGGACATTAAACGAAGAGTTTTTCTTGTTGGATAGCGCTAGTTCAAGGGATTTTAAGTCTCTGTCTGCATAACTCAAAATCGTTTTGCCTATATCTCTTCTAAGAACTACGGCTTGTATGCCCGAATCTGTAAAGGATGGGTCAAATCTCAAGCCGCCCAATTCTGCCTCCTCTTCCACTGACGATGGAGTCATGAATATTATGCCTTTTGCTCCCTTTTTTCTGGCGTTTATGGCTTTATATCTGAGTGGGGCATACGTATAAAATGGACTATCTTTAACATTACTCTCAGGAGTAAAGCGCAATACCAATACGATTTTATCTTTTATGTCTATTCTCTCGTAGTCATCATAATTCAATTCCGGGGCACTTATTCCATACCCTGCAAATACAAGGTCCCCCGTTGTCTCCCCCGTGCTGGAAAAACTAATGGGAATATAGTCTTCACCTATCCTAATAGATTCTCTACGTTTCCCATACTCTAGCGCGAGTGAATTCGCATCACCAATTTTCATTCCGTATAAAACTGGGAATTTCTGAAAATATGTTCCCTGGTCTCCTAATGGTTTAAGACCCGCCTTGCTAAATTCCTCTGCAATATATTTAGCGGCGATATTAGCACCTTGAGTCCCGGCCTTTCTTCCTTGAAGCTCATCAGAAGATAGATACCTTATGTGTGAAATGATTTCTTGAGAAGTTATTTCACCACCTTGTTTTCCAATTGAGAATACTGGAAACAATGTTATATAAACCAGGGCAATAAATGCTAGACCTTCTTTAATCACTCGAATAAGATATCATATTGAAGAAGAAATACTGAATCTAGATCACCATAAAGTGATCTAATACTGTTACTGATTCAACATATATAAAGGGTTAAGCAAATCAATTTTTGTTGGGTTTAATTATTACTCCAACATTGGTGAATTAGATTAACAATGCCTGAATTTTACTAACGATTCTGGAGGGACATAACTATGAAAGCCATATGGAATGGCACAGTCATTGCCGAAAGTGACGATACAATAGTCGTTGAAGGCAACCATTATTTCCCGCCGGAGAGTATCGAAAAAGAGTACTTTCAGGAAAGTGAGACCCATACTCTATGTTCCTGGAAGGGGGTAGCCAGTTATTACGATGTTGTTGTGAACGGTGATAGAAACAGGAATGCCGCCTGGTATTACCCAGAACCGAAAGAAGAGGCGAAGGAAATATCTAAATATGTTGCCTTCTGGAATGGTGTCGAGGTCGTCAAATAAATATAATAAATAAGCGCAGTGGAAGTTATCCTGGGTTAATTTTTCATCCAGCTCTTTTCTATTGAGTTCTTTAAATTCTTATTCATTTCCGTCTCTAGGGACGACTTTAAGAGCTTCGACGTAGTCTTCGTCTGCCCATAACGCAAAGACTTTTCACCGCCTGAATTATTTGCAACCGTACCACCGACTGAAGCCATTGATTTTGAAGCTGGATAACTGGGAAGCATGCTTTTATATTTGGGGCTTTCCTTCTCAAATAATCTAAATGGCACTCCAGGTTGAACTATTGCTGATTCAGAACCAATGTCGATTATTTTGTTCATGTGGGCGTTTACGTCCAGTATTATAGATTCATTTAAATCTCCACCCGCCATGTCAGTACCGCAGGAGTGAGGAGTTAGCGATATAGAATCGTCGCCAGCTGTCTTTTTGCCTGTCACATAATTTACCACCTTATTTACCACCTTATTTATGTCGTCAACGTCTTTGGGGAAAACAACCAATTCGGGGGTTATTCTAAATGCGCTGGCATCTCAGCTATAATGATGCAGGGTCTCAGGATCATCCTTTGCATCTCCTTTTAATATTTGTTGAATTTCGACTTTATGTGGTATTTCAATCAATCCTTTAATAGGAAAAATTTCGATATTAGTGTGATGAAAATAAAAATCAAATTAGCAAGATTATCGAGGGCTCGCGATACGTCTACGAGATACGGACCAGATTCCAAGATTAAGTATCACACTGGATGCGATTAAAAGCACTGTGGTGTATTTAAAGAATTGTCTGGGCATTATGTAGAATGAAAGATCAAACCTGTTATTCATCCAGAGATTATTGCTAAAGAGTAGGGGATGGAAAACATCCCTCCAAAAAGTCGTGAAGAAGGGTAATACAACTAATAAAGCGACGATGATTAATGCATTCACAATTGCAAATCTAGAAACCCGGAGCCTGTCAAACGTCAGCATTAAACATATGACACAGATGATGGCAATAATAAACATATTATCAAAAATATCACGAACCTCTCCTAAATGTAGCTTTTCTTTTTTCGTCCAGAATGATACTAATTCCCCTTTATGCAAAAAGAATGATGTCAAATCATCGATTCCTTTTTCGGCCCTTTCATAACCGATCGTATCGCAGCGTTCATTCCAGTTACAATTGAATTTATACCAATATGGAAGATATACAATGAAGGCCAATGGTATGTAAACGGTCAAGTAGAACAAAGTTGGAAACAAAATAATTCCCTTTAGTCTAGAAACCCACGTACTGTACATTTTCGTCTATAATTTTAGTCGAGACTTATTCCAACACCTTGATAAAGCCTTTCTAATCAAGTTCATAAGTCTTACGTTCGCTTTTTAACGCATACGTATTAAGTAATAGTGAAAGTCCTCGCAGCTAGCTACTGGGAATTTGCTAGTTAAATACAGTATTTCAGTGGTCGGAAATATCACTTAACTATATAAATCATTCTTTTTGATATCAGATTTTTATCGAATAATCCAGTTTGGGGAAAAATTTTCTCCATTCGATTGGGTCAAACAGTTGAGGGCCTTATGGCACAGACTTTACATTAGAGTTGGAACAGCAGCCCGAATTGCAATTCTGCCTAGGGAATCAATAAAACTTTCCTACTCTTCGGGACCCTTGTCTTTGTTATCTGTTACGTTCGGCTGAGACCTAGAACCACCCAATACAGTAATAACATCTTTACTTGTATCGGCCCGCGTCTCATTCTCAGAGCTATCATTGTTGACACTGGTCTCATTTTTTGTGCCATCATTTTCAAAGGTAAGTTCTATTTCAGGTTCAGTATTATTGCTGTTACCGTCTAAAGCATTATCAGAGGTTTCGCTAGTCGATGATACCATTAGTTCAGATTCATTGTATGACCCTCCAGTGACTGATGATGCAAAACTAGCTGTATCGTTTTGCATTCCGCCAGATACTGCGGAGAATTCTCCACCGGCTATGTTAAGCAGGCCGCCCGACACCGAGGAATACTCTCCATTGGCCACATTTAAAAACCCTCCGGTAACTGTTGAAAAACTATTTCCTATAGTATTTCTGTAACCGGCTACAAAACCTCCCGCGCTGCCATATGAATGACCGGATCCTACGATGAGATTGTGTGAACCGTCTCTGACTGGAGGAGGATAAAATAAGCCCGCCTCATCGCCAATCTCATTATAACCGATAATAAGATTTCCCAAACCGTCAACCATACTTGTGGAAGATCTTTTATTGCGTACATGAACATTCACTCCTTCGAAAATCAAATTTGGTCCCCTAACCCCTTCCATAGTTCCAGGAACTAGCCTCACGTATCCTTTCAAATTACGAAAAGTACCCAGGTCTGCATTCAATGAATTCAACTCTTCCTGGAGCTTTGATATCGTGTTATAGGCTTCCTCTAATTGTTTCTGCTGGGTTAAGATTTTTTCCTCAAGCTTACTAACCCGTTTCTCCAGACTCTGACCGTAACTGATAATTGGACAAATAATGACCAACGAAAATACCAAATTAAGAAATAGGAACTTATTATTCATGATCATGTTATTACTCCTGTTTTTCAGAACCGGTTGCCTTTCGTCTAAAATTAAATATTCTATTAAGCTAAATATATCACATTGTTAGATCATATATGTAATGGGAAAATCAATTATTACACTATTAAATTGCTAGTTTAACATCGTTTATCCTTGTAAGTATATTATATCAATATAAATCATGTCAATACTTCTATCATTTCAGCTCTAAATATCCTACTACCCCTCTTTAACCTGGTTAGTCTTTGATTTGGCCAGTTTCAGGGTTCGATGTAAAAGAATTGTGTATATTGGTCTTCCTCCCAAGCCCTGGGCAACTATGGTAGCCGACATGCAAGTCAAGATAAGGGGCAGAATTTGTGAATAATTCAGTGTCATCTCGATAGTCAATGCAATTCCTGTTAAAGGGGCTCGAACGGTGGCAGAAAATAGCGCACCCATTCCCGCAACGGCAAAAATTTCCGGATGTAAGACGTGAGCCGGAAATAGCTCATGAGTGAAATGGCCAAACCACAGACCGAAAAGTGTCCCTAAAGCAAGCATCGGTGCAAAAATGCCACCGGGGGCTCCGGAACCATAACTGAAAGCCGTAGTTCCAAATCTGGCTATAAACAGGACCAAGAGGGTCATTACTGGAAATGTGTTCTGAATCGCCTTAGGTATTACATCGTAACCCCCTCCTATTGTGTTGGGAAAGAGCCATCCCAAAAGACCTATAATTGCACCAACAATAAGCCCTGTAAACATATATAACCAGCCACGCAATCCTGCGAAGAAGTTGAGTGATACGATCAATAAGTGGTTAAATAGATATCCAAAAAGTCCAAAGATGGCGCCAAAAATAAGGAAAACCCAGAGAGAAGACAATGCTGGGGATGGATATTGAGGCATCACTATGTCCGGCCCTTGCCCCATTAGACTACGAAGAACTATGTCAGACATCGCTGAAGCAACCATAACGGATTGAAACGAAAGAAAGGTGAATTTAAAGTGGGGTCGCATCTCCTCTATAACAAAAAGGATACCAGCAAAAGGCGCATTGAATGCGGCCGCAAGGCCGGCACCGGCTCCCGCTGCTACCAATATATGTAGTTCATCCTTAGGCACCTTAAACAGATCCCCCATCATCTTTCCTATATTACCACCCATCTGTATTGTTGGACCTTCTCTACCTAGAACCATGCCTCCGCCCAGCGCAAATATCCCTCCAAGAAACTTTATCGGAAGAACACGTTTCCAACGGAGAGGCCTTTCCTCGTCCAATGCTCCTTCTATTTCTTGAACACCGCTTCCGCTAGTTTCCGGTGCAAAATT
Organism: Thermodesulfobacteriota bacterium; assembly: GCA_036397855.1. NCBI lineage: Bacteria > Pseudomonadati > Thermodesulfobacteriota > Thermodesulfobacteriota bacterium. The sequence continues at coordinate 36,575 of DASWID010000067.1, forward strand.
TCGAACTATAAGCAGGGCAACATAAACCATTACCGCCGATAATAAAATCGGGAGACCCCAAGCTATGAAATCATAATTTTCAGCCCAGCCTATAAGCGATATCCTCCACCTTGTGATTTCGATCAATATGATTTGAAATACAGCGCCAACTAATCCAGCAAGGCTCCCAACCAGAAGGGCCCAAAAGAGTACAGGGGTATTCCTCTTTTCCGCCTCGAGGAATCTCTTTAAGGCTCGTCGTCCCTTATCAGGTTGAGTAGATGAATCATATGTTAGTGATTGCGCGGATTTATTATTGTATATATCTGGCATGGGGATCCTCCAATCCTCCTTTTAAACCACATCAAGACTCGATTGTTCAGTAAGATAAACGAAAATCACAATCGTAGTTACCATTATAAATCGATGGTCGGGCCTAAGACAAGTAAATAAATACAATGTTCACAAATGGTTACAAAGCCATTAACCACTTATAACAAAATAATAGATAATTCTATGACTATAATAGTTCTAATTTTTCAATTATGGAATCGGCTATGACTTCGGGGCGCTTTGAAATATCTGCAGTAATTACACCTTCGGGTTCCTCGAGTGTTCTTAGTTGACTTTCAAGTAGTTGAGTTCCGGCGAAATGTCCTTTGCGCGAAGCCAGCCGTTTGGAAATTGTATTCTTATCGCCCTTTAAATAAACGAATATTATCTGTTCTTTGCTTTGTTTTAAGAATTCGCGATAAGAATTTTTTAAAGCAGAACAAGCAATAATAGATGGTTCATTACCATTCAAAGAAGAGTTAATCAAGTTACGAATCTCATTAAGCCAGGGCCGCCTCTCTTCATCATCCAACGGTATGCCATTTCGCATCTTTTCTATGTTGGCTACCGGGTGGTAATCGTCTGCGTCATAGAATTTCCAGCCGAGTTTTTCTGCGAGCATTTTCCCAATAGTTGTTTTACCGGTTCCTTCTACACCCATTATAATGATGACCATGTCATGTATCCCAAAACTCTTTTCTTAATATTTTATAACTCTCAATATAAGCTTTAGTATTGAAGAGCAAATATTATCATTAGCATTAAATTCAAAATCTGCTAACGTGATTGTACACCAAAATCTTAGTTGTTTGCACTCGTCTCAATTACCATCATCAAATAATTACAGCAATGACCGGTGAACATTAGAATTTTTTCTATCGATCCATCCAAGGTTATCTCCTTTTAGTTTCAGTATGAATTAATAGTCGAAAAGTTCGTATTTATCTTTAACCATTGATAGGCATTGTTCAATTTTGAATCCTTTCTTGATTCTACTAAATCTAATATTTCAAAATACAAATATCAAAAGGCAGATATGATGGTAAGTTAAATTCGGCAGAATTATAATTCCAACGTTTTACTTTAGGAAAATTATTTTAGCAGGCCTGAACTCAATGCAGAGTAACAGAATTCTATCCCTAATTGTTTGTGTTTATTTAATCAGCTGCGGGGTCGAATACAAGGCTCCCGATTTGGGCAATTTATATACTCGACCCGCAATGGAGTCACACAGATACAGTAATCCCGTGATTGTAATTCCGGGCAACCTAGACTCCAATCACCTATTGTATGGTCAAATGTCACGTTTCTTTTTCCGACCATCTAGGTATTACGAAGGACCCTGCATTCACCGATCATATACTCTTTTTGCTCCTCGAAAAGCCGAAGTCCCGATTCAATATCAGTTTGATTACATTCCCAAATATAGATCTGAAAAGACAAATATTCTTAAAAATCCAGCACCCTTGATAATGTTAATCATTTATTTAATTATCGAGAGACAAGGGTATAATACTTGCCTTATCTTAACTCACTATTAACAATATGTAATTTTAAGAGAGGTTCAGAACTTAAAGAGCGGAATTGAGCAAAACTAGAACATTAGAGGCAATTCTTAAGAGCTCTAGAAGGGCTATACTTCTAGGTATCGGTGGTGGTGGAGACATTGTTGGTACGATTCCTACTGCAAAATTACTGGAAAACTTCGGAGTTGGACATGTTATGGGCGGCCTTTCCTGGGAAAGATCTGTAATAGATCCTGTTCCCGGCCCTAGGAAATTCAATGAAACTAGGAATGCCAGGAAGATAAACGATACAGTTTGGTATTCAAACCATAAAACAACTACAAGCACTGGCGTGAAATTCGCCGAGTCCAGGATATCGGAAATTTACGGTAAGGAAACATTGTTAGTTGATGTTAACTATGGCGTGAAAGAAGTTGTTAATGGACTATTAGATGCTGCTGAAAAGCTAGATGCAGATTTGATAGTTGGGATTGACGTTGGTGGTGACGCCATTGCATTTGGAAATGAGCCAGGGATTATGAGCCCACTCGCGGATGCAATAATGACCGCCTCACTTTCAGAACTAGAAAAAAGAATAGATACCATCATGGGAGTTTTTGGATTTGGCTGCGACGGTGAACTCACCATGCCTGAACTAGAAAAATCTATTAGAAAAATAGCGAAGGAGGGAGGTCTTCTCGGAAGCTGGGGTATCACACATGAAACACTGAAAGAACTCGAGAAGGTAGTTGAAATTGTGCCTACCGAAGCTAGCCGTCTGCCTGTAGAAGCTGCAAAGGGAATATTTGATAGAACTACCATCAGAAGCGGCAGGCGAAGTGTATCCCTATCCATTATTTCCACCATCACCTTCTATTTAACTCCTAGTGTTGTCTTTGAGAAAATATCGAAACCGGCCAGGACCGTCTCTGAATGTAGAAGCCTTGCTGAAGCAAACGAGGCTCTTCACAAATTAGGCCTTAAAACCGAACTCGACTACGAGTTGGAGAGATTATGTTATGGGTCAGGTCCTATATTATGAGTATCTATCAACAAAAAAATTAGCGTAATAGCTAGGCCAGTCTGCACCCGGTGCTATCAAAGACATCTCCTTATCAGCCGATACGATTAAGTAGATAAGTTCGCTCTTTGTGAATTTGGCATTTAGCAATTTTCCGAGTTTATTTAATAGATAACCTGCATACCAAAGAGGCCATTCAGGATCTGTGCCGTCCGTTTTAATAAAAGCCTCATGATGAGCCTTTCCAGCTTCTCGAAACAGGGCCTCTATTTTATACAGCAAATTCTCTTCAGTCAGGTATCTATGCCTCCGATCAATTTAAGATGCAGAATCTTAGACCTCCACAACTTCTATATCAGAGGATTAAAAATACTTTCAACATTGAGAAATTTTCAAGAAAGTTGTTCAGTCCATCACGTTTCGTACATACCAATCGGACATATTGACGATATAAAACAATTTAAGGTCTCCTTGGCGAAGACCTCATCTTATAATTGTAGGAATCTTTGTAGGGATAGTCAATGGGAAAATGGGTTTTATTGGAGATTTCATCTCTTGAAGATTTTCATAGTTAGATGGGGGTAGAAAAATATGAATTGTTTACTGTTAATTTCCTTCGCATTGATGAGGCGAGTTAATTAGCAGATGCGTAATTTATCAATGGGCATACTCTCAATGTTCAATAATCGCAATATAATTAGGATTTATATTATTTTGCATTTGCGAAGAAAATCCTTGACAAATCGTTGAGAGTTGTTATATTAAGCTTAAAATAAATTATTTAGGAGGCCATAAATGGCAGAGAAAAAGGAAACTCAAAGATCCAAGGACGTTACGAATCCGGTAAAAGAGCTTACCGGTCTCGTGAAAGAAAGTTGCCTGAACGGCTTTGAATTTGCCGTATCCCTCTGGGAAGAAAATGTCAAGTCTTTGAATAGCCAGGTTGATTATTTGATAAATGCTGAAAAGGATTATGTAAAATCCTTGAAGGAATTCTATTCAAACCTACCAAAGGAAGTTAATCCTTTTGGAAATGGGAATTCAAAGGCTTTAGATGACGGAGTTGACCGTATCGTAGCTTTTCAGAAGGAATATATAAATGCTGTAAGAAGCATGTCTGATAAGCTTACAAGGGAAACACGTGATCTTACGCATAAAAATGTTGAGAAGGCTTTTTCGTTATTCGACGATTATCTGAACTCATTCAGAGTATAATCAGAATTCGAAAATATCTGTAGGGATAAAGAGTAGCGTCTGCATCTCGCAGGCGAATCATTTCAAGGGTAATCTTACAAGGATGGACCCCAAGTAACCAAATGGATGTCGGCGCTACTGTTGTCTGTTGAATTTAATCGAGCACACAAATCGCGATTATAAGAGGAAGTTATATAGTCGATAGAATCGTTGATGATCAGATAGCGGTTCGTTCCATAAATCTGTATCTTAAGAATACTATTGTAAAGAAGGCTTAAATATCTTCTCCCGTAAATTAACGCTCATATTCTCGAGCTAAAAGATTAGAGAGCAAAATATCGATCAAGAATCCATAATTTATTTCTAATTTCTTTGTCTTGATGCGGAATAGATACTGACCTATCGTCAGGACATGGTTAAGCATGATTAATATAGTTATATTCTTAAGGCAATTTTTGGAATGCCGATTGATACTATTTAGTTCTAGATGGAATTATGAAAAAGAGGATTAAGATTGAAATCCGGAAATCTTGTCCGTTAATTACATGACATCTACAGTAGTGACAATCAAAAGTTTATATTTAATCTTTTTAAGACGGAAATCATTGTGAAATATAGTGAAGCCATAATTGCACACGAAATTATGAGGCTTGCATAAAAGTTAACTTTGGATTTAAGTAGAAGCGGCAGTGCTATAAAAAGTGACAAAGAAGGGATTACCAGCCAAAAAATACTGGTCGAGAGTTCGGATATCTTTTCCACACTTTTCGTATCGATATAAAGCCAAATGAAGGCGAGGATAGAAATCATAGGGAGCGAAGCAAGAATTCCACCGAGAAGCGAACTACGCTTCGATACCTCAGAGATCGCAACAACCAAAATTGCTGTGATAAGAACTTTAACGATGTAATAAAGCATTTGATCAGTAGTTATTCTAACATCATATAAGCTCAAAGAAGTAATAATATGTTCTTACGAAAAATTAACTTTTCAGGACTTCTGTAACCAGGACATCACTTTAAAAATGCATATCCCTTGAGATTAGTGTCTTTTAAAAAGGCTGTATCATCTTTTTAGATGATATTTTGAATTAAATCTGTCTAGGATCGATAAAAACTCATCGGGCAATCTTTCTCTTACCTTTGAGACTATCTCTTCCGGAATATACTTGTAAAATGCATGAGCAATACCTCCGGCTATGCAAGCTATCGTGTCGCTATCACCTCCCAGTGAAATACCGTTCCTAATTGCGTCTTCAAAATCTTCAGACTCTAAAAAAGCTATAATCGATTCCGGGACAGACCCCTGACATGAAACGTCGAAACTATAATGGGGTCTGATTTCGTCTAAACTGCGGTTCAAGTCATAACCAAGCCTGTTGCTGACTTCTTGTCTAATCTCTCCCTTATCCCGTCCTTCTTTTGCAAGGAATACGGCAAGTGCCGTAGCCTGAGCACCTTTCACACCTTCGGGATGATTATGCGTAATTTCGGCACTCCTCTTAGCTTCTCTCAATACTTCATCAACAGTGTTACAGGCAAATCCTATGGGGCTTACCCTCATGGCGGAGCCATTCCCCCAGCTATTGTAAGGTCTACTCTCATGAGAGAATATCCAGTCGTAAAAGCTCATGCCATAACCAGCATCAGGGTATTTCCTTCCGAAGGTTTTTAATGATGTAGAATAATCTACGTGATTTATGATAGAATGAGCGACTGCTACCGTTAATACCGTATCGTCTGTAAATCTTGAGCGAGGCGAAAAAAGGGGGAAATCGGTGGTCTTTATAGGTCTACTCTCAAAGACAGAACCGATTATATCGCCTGCTATTGCTCCTAACAAGATTTTTCATTCTCCGTTTACAGTATATTAATTACCTTTACTACCAGGCAGCTACATCTTTGTAGGCAATGATTTTACTTGGCTTAACCCTGACCAGTAACTCACCAGGAACAGCGTTTCGTTTACCAAAGGCCTCGGCTTGATCGTCACCCATGTATCTCCCGCCAATACGAGTAGCCCAGTACAACATTTCTTTCAGGTCTTCTGAAAAGGTAGCTATTCCCTCAATTTGAACAAAGGCATATGGTGGGGTTTGATCATCAACGGTTAAACCTACCCTTGGATCACGCCTCATATTCTTCGCTTTAACTGAATCTCCACCAGTTGTAAAAACTATATTCCCATTATGAAGATCAAACCAGATGGGAACTACATGCGGACTACCATCCTTCTTTACGGTCGCAATCTTCAGAGTTTTCGTTCCTATTAACATAAATTCTCTGTATTCATTTTTGGTCATTTCTTGCATATTATCGATAACCTCCCTGGGGAGGTATATTAAACACTAATTCGAGATTTGGTGATTATTAAGATCATAACAAATTATATATCTTTAGATTCTCGGTCTCGGTAAAAATATAATACTGCACGTTCGATGTTCTAATAACAGTTCTTATAGGAAGGAATTTTGACGATTTCCGCTAGGTCACTAATTTTATAGAATATTTGATGCTCAGCAGTATTTAATAAATTGAGATGGAAATTCACCATCTCGGTGCTCTTGAGGCAATGAATTGAGTCTAACCAACCTGAGAGGCTAGTTAGTTTTTCAAGCCGCCCTTGAGCGATTATTTAGACGTAGCCCTATATGATATAGCGAGAACTATTGTTGACAGTTAATTAATATCGACGGCCGCCTCCTCTGCCTCCTCCTCCTCCTCCCTTGCCAAAGCCTCCTCTGCCTCCTCCTCCCTTGCCAAAGCCTCCTCTGCCTCCTCGGTCACCAACACGTTTTTCTGTGCGTGGACGGGCTTCATTTACATTAATTGCTCTTCCTTTTAACTCTTTCCCATTTAGGGCACTGATAGCAGCTTGAGCCTCCTGCAAAGATGGCATCTCGACGAATCCAAATCCTTTTGATTCTCCAGTATACTTATCTTTTATGATAGAGGTTGACGTGACCTGCCCAAATTCTTCGAAAGCGGACCGTAAGTCCGCTTCAGTGACCTCATATGATAAATTTCCTACATAAATATTCATTCGTATCTCCTTATACAACAGTTTCTAAGTTTAAATTTGCATAACTATTATATGTGATTTTATCTATAACTACTAGTTTCGGCTGAAAATAGTATTAATGAGTCAGCATCAAAGATTCGATGTTTGCAAACAAACTCCTCATAACATACACTTAATAACAAGATTATTTGGCAATAATCGGTATAATCTGTATAATTATTGGCCTTATTATTCAAAGTCAGAAAAATGATACAAGACAAGTGAGGAGAACAGGTGATGAGTATCGTTCGTAAAACAAATAATCGATCCTTTAAGGTCATCAGCGGGTATGGAAAATTAGAAATTCGCGATGATCTCGAGAATTCCTACCCTGATGTATATACCCCTGATGTTATGACCGCTTTGGCATCATTGGCTAGATTTAATTGGGATCAAAAGATAGTCATGGCAAAAAGAATCGATAGAAGGGCAGAACGAGCTCGAAATAGAGAGAGAATTAAGTTTTTGGATCCGAATGACTACATTCCTCGAACGAACATCGAGGTGCAAGACGCAAGAGACGGGAAGTTCGTTGGTTCAGAGATTCCAAAAGATTTACAGCGACAGTGGATTCAGGGTACAGGCCCCGCTGCAAAACCAAACTCTCCGACCGGAAAAAGCATACGGAATGTCGCGTATGCATTACTCTCGGGCGCTGATGGCTGGATGTTTGATGGGGAAGATGCCTTGGGACAAATTACATCCATGTCGTTAGACAATCAAAGAAACCTAAAATTGGCAATACAAAAAGATCCAATTTTTTTGGAGGTGGCTGAGCAGGTTGCAAAGGAGATGAACGAATGGTCATCGGGATTTTTCGAGAGAGAGATCATAAAAGATTGGGAGAAGCAATTAAACTTTACGACAAAGATATTCCGCTGCCGGGGATTACATTTAGACGATAGACATATCCGTGATGAAAATGGTGTGGCCCTTTCAGCGTCAATCGTCGATATGACACTTTATGTTGTAAACAACTATAAGAATTTAATGAAATCGGGTTCCTCCATAGTATTGTATCTGCCTAAAATCCAGACTGCTGAGGAAGCGGCGCTTTGGAATGAAATGATGTCAGCTCTTGAACAATATCTTGACCTCCCTGTTGGCACAATCAAAGTCTATGTTCTTGTTGAACAACTTGAAGCAACATTTCAGTTGATGGAGATTAGGGCTGCTTTAGGCAAACATTTCGTTGGATTTAATACAGGAAGATGGGATTACATTAATAGCGTCGCTGATGCTATGGCCTGGGACATAGATTTTATGAATCCCAACATTGAATCCATTACAATGACCTATGGTTACATGAGAAATTACGAAGATAGGGTGCGGAGGGCTGTAAACACACCCGATATTAATGGGAATTTTGCGCTTTGGCAGGGTGGAATGGAGCCCAACATTCCTGTGGGTTCGAAAGAAGGCGTTACCAGCGGTATGAAGAAAGCAGTTGAGGGTGCCGTGCGTGAACAGAAAGAAGGTGCAAGTGGTAAATGGGTAGCACATTGGAGGATGGTTCATATTATTCGACCAGTTTGGGAAAAGGTTGGTGAGGACAACCAACTTGGTAGACCTTTCCCCCCTCTAACCTATACTCAGGAGGACTCAGATGGTCTGACGCTTCTTGAACCAGCACCCAGAACGATTAGGGGAGCTCGAAATCTTTTGAGCGTTGGTTTGCAATATGGAAATGCATTTGGTCAGGGATTTCAGGCAGCAGCGCTAAAGCCAGCTGACTTTTTCAGTAATGATGACATATTGTATCTGATGGAAGATATGGCCACAGGAGAAATTCGTCTCAGCATCTTGTGGGAATGGATTCACAAAAGTGCGAAACTAACCGAAGACGATTCGGAAACGGGGTTAAAAGCGGGAGACGTTTTTACAGTCGATATATTTTGGAGGTTGGTAGCAGAAGAATACGAAAAACTTCAAAATGCAAAAGATAAAGATGTTCACGACGATTCAAAGGGAACAACCTTACCGATCGCCAGGGAGATTGTTGAAACCTACGTTTTAGATGAAGTCAAAGCCCCCTGGTATATCGATTTATTGAATATTAATCTAAATAATCATGATTTATCTGAAGCTAAAAGGAGAATTAGACAGTATACGGAGACATTTAAAGAAGATGGCACCAGGATTACCGAGAATTTAGATTTTATCCCTACTAGAAAAACTGAAACCATTTCAGAAGACGAAATGGAATCATTTGAAAAAGAGGTTCTCGAGACCAAGAAATGGTTCAAGATCCCTCGCTTCAGAGGAATCACCCGCCTTTATTCAGCCCGTCAAGTTGTGCAGCAGCGTGGGACGATTGAAACTGATTACCCGATTGCAAGAAATGCATCTGAAGAATTCCATAGTCTTTTAAGGGAATTGTTCTCAAGACGAGAGCAGATTACAACATTTGGTCCATATTCTCCTGGGCAAGTAGTTATGCTGAAGCGGGCAGGTATAGCGGGGATTTACTTAGGGGGCTGGGCAACTTCTGCCAAAGGATCGACAACCGAGGATCCAGGTCCAGATTTAGCAAGTTACCCGCTCAGTCAGGTGCCGGATGAGGCAGCTACACTTGTTCGAGCCCTCCTTTCTGCAGATAAGAATCAGAAATTCATCAGATCCAGAATGACAGACAAGGAACGAAAGACCACTCCAAAATTTGATTACAGGCCTTTTATAATTGCAGATGCCGATACAGGACATGGGGGTGATGCTCATGTCAGAAACCTGATCAGGAGATTTGTAGAAGCGGGTGTCGCAGGTTACCACATCGAAGATCAAAAACCAGGCACAAAGAAATGTGGGCATCAGGGCGGTAAGGTTCTCGTACCTGTTGATGAACAAATCAAAAGGCTGAATGCCGCACGATTCCAACTTGATGTTATGAAGGTACCGGGAATCATTGTTGCTCGAACCGACGCTGAAGCAGCCGCATTACTAGATAAAAGAGGTGATGAACGGGATCATGCTTTTATTCTAGGTGCTACAAAAACAAATCTGCCTGGTTATAAGAATTGTTATCTTGCAATTTTGAAAATTTTTAATGAGAAGGGAATAAAAGATGTTAATGGTCACTTTCTATACAGAATATCCGATTTCGAATATGAAGAGGCGTACGAGTGGTTTAAGCAGGTGGGATTAATGTCATACATAGATGAAAACGTACAAGCTTTAAAGGATGGCAGGGAAAGGAGCATCACCAAGCCATTGGATAATGTTGCGACCAAGTTCGTCGAAACATGGGAAGTCGAATCAGGGCTTAAGACATTCGGGGAAGCAGTAGCAGATTTGATGGATTTTCAAATCGAAGAAGGAAGGCAACATGATTTGACAATTGACGAATGGCTAGAATTTGCTAAGAAGGTTTCATTTCATGAAGCCCGTGAAAAAGCCAGGTCAATGGGCATAGAAGCTTCGTGGGATTGTGAATTGTCTAGAACACCCGAGGGTTATTATCAGATCCAGGGTGGAGTCGAGTATGCGATAGCAAAATCACTTGCTGTAGCCCCTTTTGCTGACATCCTCTGGATGGAGACAAAAACGGCTGATTTAGCCGATGCGACAGAATTTGCGGAAGCTATCCACAGTGTATATCCAGATAAGATGTTGGCCTACAATTTGTCACCTTCATTTAATTGGGACACAACGGGAATGAGCGATGACGAAATGGTAAACTTCCCCAAAGAGTTGGGGAAGCTCGGGTTTGTCTTTAACTTCATCACATATGGAGGTCATCAAATAGACGGACTGGCGGCTGAAGAATTTGCAAGTGCTTTACTAGAAGATGGGATGCTTGCACTGGCCCGCTTACAACGAAAGTTCAGGTTACTCGATTCACCCTATAAGACACCTCAAACCTATGTTGGTGGACCTCGTGCCGATGGTGCCCTTATGGCTACTTCCGGACGCACCGCAACAACCAAGGCTATGGGAAAGGGATCCACACAGTATCAGCATTTGGTCCAGACAGAGGTTCCACCCAAACTTCTGGAAGGTTGGCTTGAGCATTGGGCGGAACACTATAAAATTGCAGGGGCCTTGCGCGTTGAACTACGGCCGCACAAAGCCGGCTCGGATTTATTGGAATTGACTATTCTAGATGAATCAAAAAATAAGATGGCTAATGCGGTGTTTGCATCAATACAGGATCTCAGAGGCAAGAATATTCTTTCTGTTAGAGATCAAAATACATTTAATGAGGATTTCCGTAAAAAGCGTTTAATGACATTAATCCATTTATTTTTGATTCATCGGTATAAGAGTGATTCGGTACATTATGTTAACCCCACCGATGATAATCAGAAGCAAACAAAGGGCATGAAAGCTTTAGGCATTTATGACGAGGTCAACACTGAAATAGGTGATATTATTGTAGCTGGAGTCAATACTGACCGCGTAAAAGAGCTGCTTAATCCTGACCTGATCGAACTAAAAAACCTTATTACAAAAAGATCAAAAGCGAAGAGACCGAAAATAAAGAAGAATTGAGAATCGTGCGGGCACCTTACAATGCATAGCGCAGCCGTTTGGCTTTTTATAAATGCGTAATAAATAAATGATATATTATTAAGTAAAAGGCAGATCTTTTTTTAAAGTTTTGAGAGTACTCGGAATTGGAGTTATCCCTTATTTCCCACACTCATTAGTTTCGTGTGAGTTTGCATAGTCGATTTGTGTCAACTACTAAATTGGTTATATCTGGTAAATGTATTTATTTTGGGGTCGTTATTTGGTTCATTCCTTCGATTTCCGCAAAGATACCTTATGAGTTAATTCGACCATTTGATATCATTTAATGATATTGCTAGCGATTTATAATATGTTGTAAATTTAATAAGTTAGCCTGAGTAAATACTGTTTAGAATGAATGTCAAGGAAATTTCAGTGAGTATGATTTTTAAAGTTTATAAAATATCTATAGGGTCTCTAAAGGTAAGAATTTCCACGGATTGATGCTACACTATTGAAATGTGACCATCTTTTCATTCATTATTTTCAGTTGAATATTTAGATTTATATTTTTTGAAAACCATGAATTCATTTCATTGGGTGAGGATATAGGAGTAAGATGTTCTGGAAAATATTTTTAGTTTTTTTACTAGTTGCCGCGAATGGATTTTTTGTCGCTGCCGAATTTGCTCTCGTAAAGCTTAGAATTCAAGAAATAAAAATCTTAGCGCGTAAGGGAAGTAAGACCGCTAAGCTTGTAGAGAAGATTGTTGCGAATTTAGATGCCTATCTATCGGCTTGTCAGCTTGGGATTACCCTTGCCAGTTTAGGTTTGGGTTGGGTTGGCGAACCGTTAGTCGCGAGATCGATTGAACCTGCTTTTAACTCCCTGGGTATTCCAGAAGACAGGGTACATCTTGTAGCTTTCCCGATTGCTTTTATCATAATTACCCTGCTGCACATTACACTTGGTGAGCAGGTGCCCAAGATTTTAGCCATAAAGAAGTATAAGCGGACCGCGCTTACGATATCAATGCCATTGGCCATTTTTTATAAGATTTTCAAACCATTTATTTGGGTCCTCAACACAATAAGTAATTTGATGCTGAGGGTAATTGGCATCCAGATCACCTCGGAGCACGGTGAAGTACATACGGAGGATGAGGTAAGGGCAATCCTACTTGAATCAGCAGCAGTGGGTCACCTCACTCTAGGGGAACGGCTGATCATGGAAAATGTGCTGGATTTAGAAAATAAAATTGCTCGTCGATATATGCTACCCAGGGACCAGATCATTTATCTGGATAAGAATGATACAATGGAGGAAAAGCTACGAATTGCGTCAGAGTCTGGCCACACCCGCTTGCCTCTATGCGATGGTGATCTTGATCATATTATTGGAATTGTACATGTTAAGGATATCTTCCAGACTCTTGCAAGGAAGCAGGAGCTTAAAGCTCTCGTCGATGTTGCTCGCAAACCTACTTTTCTTCCAGAAACGTTTGCACTCGATGCATTACTTCGCGAGTTTCAAAAAAAACACACAGCTTTGGCCATTCTTGTTGATGAATACGGGGTTGTATCAGGAATGATTACGCTTGAAAATGTGCTTGAGGAACTGGTAGGTCCAATACAGGATGAGTTTGATAGTGAAGCTCCATCAATAATGAAGATAGGAGCTGACAGCTTTGAGGTTGATGCTGCTTGCACCGTTGACGAAATTGAAAAAAAACTGGAAATTGAATTATCTGATTCAAATGCCGATACGATTGGAGGGGTGCTGATTGAAATGTTGGGTCATATACCCACAGTGAATGAGAGCGCTGTATTGGGGGAGCATGAGGTCACCGTGCTAGAGGCTGATCCGACAAGGGTACGTAGAGTCCGGATTAGAAGGTTAAGACGTGATGAAATCGCAGAGGTCTCAGATGGAGAAAAGCGTGCGTGACATCAATAATCCTTGAAAAATAAATAAAAGAACGGCGTCAGGTCTTGCAATCACGCATCATTTTATAAATTTTCATAACTCCTTACTGTCCTACTCACAGTCGAATAATGAACCCCAAAATACTTACCTATCTCCTTCATTGTATAACGTCCATATAAATATGCTTGTGCCATAGCCTCTTTTTTATCCTTGCTCATTTCATAATA
>DASWID010000068.1 GCA_036397855.1 Thermodesulfobacteriota bacterium
TTCCAGTCTTTACTTTTGGTACGTTCATCATTATCCTCCTAATATAGTCTCTTAACCAACTAAAATCTTTTCGAGTCCTTACTTGTGGATCCAGGCTCTAAAGCGGCCTATACAACTGTTCGGACTAATGAAAAGATGGGGGCAAAGCGACTAAGCTGCGAAACGGTCTCATTGGACCCAATGACCAACAGTCTGCTTTGCCCAAGTTGGTTATCTAATCAGGATAAACCAACTTATAATTAACATACAAATGACCTCTTTATGGATCCCCGATGAAGCAAAAGACACTCCATCTTTTGCATAATCATTACCATTTGTTAATGTAGGGGAGAGACTTGGTCTCTGCGCTTTTTATGGGCGAACACATAGGTTCGCTCCTACTGGGGATAGCACCCAAAAGAGTTGCGTTCGATTTAATTTACTTAATCTTTACTGAGTAATTATTATGCTATATTATGACACTTATATATAATCCGTTGAGACAGAACGTTGGCGATTTCTAAAGACCTTTCATTGGATGAAGAGACTAGACTTCTACAGGTAGCCCGTGAAGCTGTAGAAAATGCATATGCTCCATATTCGCAATTTCGAGTATGTGCCGCAGTTTTAACTGAAAAGGGCAATGTATTTCCCGGGTGTAATATCGAGAACGCTTCATATGGTCTTATTATCTGCGTTGAGCGGGCGGCGATCAATATATGATGCCCAGGCTAGCGCTCACTCCCGACGGCGAAAAGCCGACCGGAAAAAAAAGGTAGTTGTTTACACCGAGTCCAGGGAGCGAAGAGGGCCTTAGGCAGCGGGTAAGGGTATGGGAGCGAAACCTTCAAAGAATAAAGAATTCAGTCGAAAGTTAAAAAATATAAAACGAGACTCTGATTGAGTTTGAAAGAGTCGGGAGGAAATCATTATGATGATAGCAAGATGGCAGATACAGGCGAGATTCGGACATAAGCAGGCGGCTTTGGATTCCATGAAAAGATGGATCGAAAAAATCGGTTCTCAAATCGGCTGGACTCGGGATAGGGTTAGGGTTATTACCGGTTCTATAGGAGCCTACGAATCGACTATTGAGACCGAGATAATGATCAAGGATTTAAAAGAGCTCGATGATGCCTGGAGCAAACTCGCGAAACTCTCTCCGCACAAGAAATGGGGACAGGAGTTTGAGAATCTAATCGTTTCAGGAACATCACGCTGGGAGATATTCAGGGTAATATCTGATTAATTATATCTTTTGTTCGAATTGTCAGATGCCTCTTATGGCTGAGGGGCTCGAGGTCAGCTTGTTAATCTTGCACCCAAATATCTGGAATTCGGGGTTAATTTTAAAAAGCCTAGTTTCGAGAGTCAAAGTTGATCGCATTTTGACATGGTCGCTTATAAAGTTTGACTTCGGTCTTATCGACATGTGAATATAATATAACAGGATTTAGAAACATAATTATTTTGGGCCTTGTACTGAACAGTAAGGAACGCCCTTTCTATTCAGTTCGTGCTACTTTCGGGGCTAAAAGAGAATCGTCATGTCGAGTAGCAAGCCTTTTATTATTGTCGGAATAGACCTTGCGGGATCTCTGCGTCGTCCGACGGGCGTGTGCGTCCTTCATGGAATGACGGCACGGACATGCATCGTGTTCACCGATGAAGAAATATTACGGTCAATAGGTCTAGCAAAGCCCGATCTCGTTACGATAGACGCTCCGCTTAGTTTGCCTAATGGACGAAGGACAATCCATGACCGCTCTGGTGAGCATTTTCGGGACTGCGACCGCGAATTACGGCGGCGTGGTATCCGATTCTTCCCAATTACGCTTGGTCCGATGCGAATGTTGACGGAACGCGGCCTGGCGCTGAAACCGAAGATCGAGATGATGGGCTATCGCACGGTCGAATGCTTTCCCGGTGGGGCGCAAGGTGTGTGGGGGATTCCCCGGCAGAATCGGGACATTGCCGGACTCAGGGTTGGACTGGGGCGGCTGGGCGTCAAAGGATTGGCAGACGCAACCACAAGCGACGAGCTGGACGCAGTGACCGCCGCTCTAGTTGGCGGGTGGTTTCTATTGGGTAGAGGGGAGGTGCTTGGCGGCGAGGGAGGTATCATGATGCCGTCTGGCCACCGTATTAATACGGGGAAGCAACCCGTCATTTAATGAAAAGAGTTACCTGATTACTGAGCATCTGCATACGTTTCCTCTATTTCAATTTGCAAGCTGTAATGATTGGAAGAAATTTAAAGGTAAATGTGGGGAGATCGGACTGAGGTTTCTCGTTTAGACCGTACTAAATAGCATCCTTCGACAAGCCTGTGCTGAGTGAAATCGAAGTGCTCAGGATGAACGGTGTTCGTATTTAATTTCGTCGATGTGGAAAAAATCCTGCTAAGCTCAATTCATTGTATGATCACCGAAACGGGGAAGGGAAAATGTGGGGACAGACCCCTTTGTGCGATCTATTCATGGGCGAACAAGGTTCGATTAAGTTCATGCGACGTGAGGGCTTTTTTTTTGGTTGATGGGATATCAGTGCACACATTTTTGCTTCTGCTTTCAAGGGATAGGATAAGGTCACTCTAAATTGTAGGTAAAAACTTGCCCGTGCATCAAAAGGTGCACGAATTAATTCGTGCCTACAAGCTGGGTTGATGGGTCATCAGCCTCTACGTTTAAATCTACGTTTAAATTGTTCGACAGATCATGATAAAATTGCTAGCCTAGTCTGAGGAGTATCTTATGGAGACAGTCGGGGCATATGAGGCTAAAACACATTTACCCAAATTACTCGAGAGAGTGATCAAGGGGGAACGGTTTGTCATTACAAAGCATGGAGTGCCGG
The DNA here is from genome assembly GCA_036397855.1 of Thermodesulfobacteriota bacterium. Classification (NCBI taxonomy): domain Bacteria; kingdom Pseudomonadati; phylum Thermodesulfobacteriota; species Thermodesulfobacteriota bacterium. Next base: position 2,836 of record DASWID010000068.1, read on the forward strand.
TAGCTATATTGCAGCCTGCTGAGGCTTTAAAAAAAGCTGATCGCAAAGTTATTATCTCTGAGTTACGCAAGTTTCGTGACAAACACGTACTTAGAGGTGTTACTATCCGTGAAATGATTGAGGCAGGTAGGCGTCCGTCTTTTTGATTTATGGCCATGACGTCACGAGCAAGACTCGTGACCTACCCAGGGTATTAGGGTGTTGATAAAACTAAAAGCCGGGTGGTCCGCGAGTCGTCTCAATTTAACCGTTCGACCCTTCGATATTCCTCAGGGATCAACAGAGGTTCTTGACAGTCGTGCTGATGATCGGTTAAAGGTAGAAATCGAGGGTGGGCGCTCCCTACTCCTCAACAATCAACTTTCCGCGGTACATTGCCATCTGGCATGTAAAATCAAATACACCGGTTTTTTGGGGTGTTATGGTAAGTTCGTAGGGTTTGCCAACGGGCAGATCGGCGCTTATACCCATCTCAGAAAATATTACCTTTTCCGCACAGGGGCTGCTGTCTTTCCGTATGAATCTTAAGGTAGTCGGTTTCCCGACTTTAGTATGTATTACACTGGGATCATAAACTCCACCATCAACTATAATATCGATTGAGCTTCCTTGTACTGCAGTTCCGGCACCTTTTTTGGATAGCCAGAACCACCAAATAACAAATATTATAAGAATTATTCCAATCGAATTTACTAGAAATGTACCCATAGGATTTTAAGCCTTGAACCAACGAAGACGATTGGCGTTGCTCACTACTGTTACTGATGACATGGCCATCGCAGCACCGGCTATGATCGGGTTTAGTAGCAGACCTGTGAATGGATATAATAAGCCTGCTGCGATCGGAATCGCCAGTATATTATAGATAAAGGCCCCGAAAAGGTTTTCTTTGATATTTCGAAGTGTTGCTTTAGATATCTTTATAGCGTCTGGCACTCCATGTAACGATCCCCGCATCAACGCGATATCGGCACTTTCAATGGCAATATCCGTACCACTGCCTATAGCAAAACCCACATCTGCACTTGCCAGTGCAGGTGCATCATTTATACCATCCCCGACCATCCCAACCCTTTCCCCTTTTTGCTGTAATTTTGTGACTTCTTTTGATTTATCTTCCGGCAATACCTCTGCAATCACCTCGTCAATTCCTGTTTGTTTGGCGACAGCATCGGCTGTGGCTTTATTATCTCCTGTCAGCATTACGACCTTTACTCCGAGATTATGTAATCGCTCGATAGCTGCTTTGGAATCTGACTTGACCGGATCTGATATGGCTACAATACCCGCGGCACTCCTGTCTACTGCTAGGTACATGGATGTTTGTCCATATGTTGCTAACTCGTGAGCCTTTTCAGGTAGAGAAAGTAAATCGACGCCATTTTTTTCCATAAGTTTCTGATTGCCGAATAATACGGTTTGCTCTTTAAGCTTTGCTTTAACGCCGTGTCCCGCTATCGCTTCGAAAGACTCAACTGGTTGTAGTTCTATACCCTGATTTTTGGCGGATTCTATGATGGATTGTGCTAACGGATGTTCGGAACCGACCTCTACACTCGCTGCTATCTGCAAGATTTGTCTTTCGTTCCAACCAGATAGAGGTTCTATTGTGGTTACGGAGGGTCTACCCTCGGTAATAGTTCCAGTCTTGTCCAGGACCACAGTGGTCAATTGACCCGCTTGTTGAAGTGAATCGCCTTTACGTATCAAAACACCGTACTCTGCTGCCTTTCCCACTCCAACCATTATGGAGATCGGAGTGGCCAGACCCAGTGCACAGGGACATGCGATGATTAACACTGACATTGCCGTAACTATCATAAATGTAGATTTCGGATCTGGGCCGAAGTTAAACCAGATCATCGCTGTCAGCACTGCAACGATCAATACCACAGGAACGAAGACACCGGATACCCTGTCTACTAAACGTCCAATCGCCGGTTTGGTATTCTGTGCCCTTCTTACAAGCTCAATTATGCGGGCTAAAGCCGTGTCTCTCCCGACTCTTGTGGCCTTGAAAGTGAATGTTCCAAGCTTATTAAATGTTCCGGCCACGACTTCATCACCCAGGAACTTCTCGACTGGAATGGGTTCCCCCGTTAACATGGATTCGTCCACACTGGAATGCCCCTCTGCAATAACACCATCAACTGGTATCTTCTCTCCGGGACGGACCCGTACGATATCATCTAGCAGGACTTGATCTATAGCAATATCTCTTTCTTCACCTTCTCGAATCACACGAGCAGTCTTTGGTTGAAGTCCGATGAGTCGCTTTATGGCTTGAGAAGTCTTGCCTCGTGCACGCATCTCCAGTGCCGCACCCAGTTTGATGAGCGTGATAATAATTACTGCGGTGTCGAAATATAAGTGCCTCTCCGTTTCTGAAGATGAAAAGGGGTAAAAGATTATGAATGTTGAATATAGCCAAGCCATGCCGGTGCCCACAGCAATCAAGGTATCCATATTCGCTATACGATTTATAAAAGATTTCCAGGCACCTGTGAAGAAGTTACCGCCGGCATAAACTAGAACAACAAGGCACAGGATTGACAGGAAGGTGCCAACAAGCCTACCACTCGTTTCAGTCAAAGGTGGAAGCAAACCCACAAGCATGACCAATAAAATTACAATGCCGATAACCGCTGATACGGCCGTTTCTCTTAGAAGCTGCCTATAGTGTTTTATATCGGCTTCTTCCTTATCTAATTCTCCTTGAGAATCTTTTATCAAATTTGCTGTATATCCGGCTTTAGTTACTGCATGAACAAGGTCTTCAGCCGAGGCATCGCCAGTTACAATTGCGGTACGATCTGCGAAATTCACATTCGCTTCTATAACACCTGGGACAGACCTCAATCCAGACTCAACTGCTTCAACACAACTGGCACAGCTCATGTCGGAAATTAGTAGTCTTTTCGTGTTCTCAGCATCAGTATTTGAATTGTTTAATTCTTTGTGCATAAAGTTAACTTCAATTCTATTTTATTATATTTAACTTAATATCTTGATATAACTTGCTACGGGGTTTCCATTATTATTCTGAGTTTAAAAGTCATTTGTCATTCCCGCAGATTACCCGATAGAGTCATTCGAGTACAAGCGTAAGCGGGAATCCATGCTTTTGTTTGTGGATCCCCGATTAAAGTCCTCGGGGATGACAAACCGACGGTCATTCCCGCGGATTGTTGGCGGGAATCCAGTCCCTGTCCCCGTATGTCACTCGGCTGAAACATTCGAGTGCAAGTTTTGGCGGGGATGGATACCCGATTACGCCTGTCTCCGCATGTTTCCCCGATAAATACTTTCGAGGACAAGTCTGGCGGGGAATCCTCAGGTATGACAGCTCGAACGAATCCCCGACAAGGCTTGTCCCCGTATGACAGTAAATTGAAACATTGGAGTGCTAGCTTTATCTGTTTACATTCTGAAAACTTACACCTTGCTTTAATATTCATCATTATCAATAGATGTAATTTACATAACTTCCGATTCGCAGCCAAAGTCTTGCCAGGCCGTTCAAGATGAATCCCCCGCCAGTGTCGACGGTTACACTCGTTGAGCCTCCGATTCGTAATGGATCCTGAGAATCCAAATTTGTGAGTTTTAAACGTACTGGGAATCTTTGGGCAAGCTTAACCCAATTTTGAGGGTTTTTCACTACCGGCAATTCGCCTGAGGGTATTCCCTGACCAGCACTCACCCCCCAATCAAGACTTTCAACCTTTGCCTTAAATATCTTACCAGGGTATAAAGCTATGCTCACTTCGGCATTCTGTCCAGGCCGAATACGACCTATGCTATTCTCTTTGAAGTTTGCTAGAATCCACCAGTTATTAGCATCTACGAATGACATTACTGGCTCACCAACATTGACATAAGTGCCGATACTGAGCTGTAAATTCGATACAAGACCATCAGATGGCGCGTAAACAGTACTTTGAGCGAGGTAATATTCCGCCAGTTCTAGGTCTGATTCAACTTCCTTAATTATGGCATAATCTCCATCAATCTTTAATTCTAATGCCTGTTCTGCTCTGCGCAAATCTGCTTTAGCCTTGTTCGATAAGGCAATTTTTGCGTTCAGATCGTCTCTTGCCTGATCGAACTGGAGTTGCGCTATGAAATTCTGCTTCACGAGCGGTTGGAGGTCTCTAAGTCTCTTCTGTGCAAAATCGACATCGGCTTTACTCTGAGTAACAACGGCATTTGCTGCTTCTATAGAACTTTCCAGTTGCATGATATCCTGTCTGGTTTTTACTAGTTTGGCCTGTAGTTGTTTTACCTTGTATGCGTAGGGACGGTAATCAATTTCAAAAAGGGGTTGCCCATTCTCCACATACGAATCATTATTCACATAGATTTTAGTGACGGGACCGTCCACCTGAGGGGCTATCTGTGTGACATAAGCCTGGATGTATGCGGCGCTTGTATAGGGGGTGTAACGGTCGAGCAAGACATAGTAAAAAATAAGGATAATGATGATGAAGATTATGAGTAAAACCCAGAATTTTACGGTGTATTTGATAATGTCTATGTTAAGTTTGGACTTTAGATCTTTAAGTATCATGCAGCCTCACGGGAGCCGATGTAAGCGTTCCCTCATTCATCTGTTCTATTGCAATCGATATTTTATAGAGTAGAGATAAGATATTATGAATGCTTCCCGGTACGACAGTGAATCTTTCAAATTCTTCTGAATCGTATTCCTGAGTAATACCTCTTTTGAAAAAATTGTCCCTTTGATCATCGATCTGTAACATCAGTGAGTCTAAGTCTATCTCTGGACTTAGTATTTTTAAATATTTTAATTGTTCAGCTGCAGTATTAAAAATAGTAAGGACCTTCTCGTAGCAAGGCTTCATATAGGATAAAAACGTTTTAACCAACCTGCTTTCCCTTTCGCCATATACAGATTTGTTCAAAGTCTCAAATTCTATATATATGTTTTCTATTGATACAATAATGTCTAGCAACTCCTCTGCGTGCATTTTCTCAAAACGAATTGCATATTTGGCATCGCTTAGCAGACTAGAGATTGTTGGTAGATCTGAGGCTAAACTAACTATCATAGCTTTCACCTCTTCTTCCTTTTTATCTTGCGATATTAATATTGTTGAGTAAATGGATCCACATAATTGTAATGCGGTTGATAATTTTTCTTTCAACTGATTCAACGGATCAACAGGCCAAATAAATCTAAGCACCACGAGCGCAATTCCACCTCCAACGATTACTCCTACAAAACGCTCGGTCGCTATGCTTAATGTTAGCGGAGGGCCGTTGGAAGTTAGCATGACAAGTGGTAACACTATCCCGGTTTGGAGGCCAGCGTATGATACTCGTTCACTACCCGTAGTAATATATGAACCTATGAACAAGCCCAGGGTTATTAAGGCGAGGAACACCGGAAAATGTGGTGAAAGTGAGATTATTATAAGTGAAACGAGACCATACAACCCAGCAATTATTACGGCAATAAAGCGCAGCCTTTCCTTCAGTGTGGCCTGACCCAGATTGGCCTGAGCGGCTATTAAAAGTGCCGTAATTAATGCCTGTACCCCCGCTGATAGGTTAAAGTACAGGCTCGCAATCAGTACCAGAAACGTGACGATTATTACTTTGAAACTATGTTTTACATTATCCTTGTTAAACTGGAATATCTGCTTCTCCTTTCTCACCTTGACCGCTGAGGACGTGGTAATTTTGTCATAGACCTTACCGCTATTAATATCATTATATGTATTGATGAAATTTGTAATGGCGGTAATTATATCCTTGATAGTGGAAACAAATGTGCTGAATGCTAGAAATTCTGTTTGGCTCCATTTGTGCAAAGCGTATTCACTATCTCTTAGGGTTGCGTATTTGTCGTCTACGAAGTTTATTTTAGATAGACAGTCTTCTGACACAGGTTCGAGCTTGCCTTCTGTAATCATTGCCTCGCCAAAATTCAGGAATTGTTTTGCAAGAAGGTCTAATGATTCTGTCATGGCTTTATGAATATTTAATTCATCAAGGACTAGTTGTCTCGATTCTTCAATATTTGTTTGCAGGATTTGAATCTTGATGAAAAGGTTTTTCAGATTTCCAACCAACTTAATGTATTGATCTTCGGGAAAGACCCTCTCTTTTTCTTCTTTAGTGGTTAGTGTGATCAAATTTAAAAGATGGCTAAATGTATCCAATGAAAGTTGGACTGTCGGATATCTTTCTGAGATTGAACCTTCGATTTTAAATTTCATTTCTTTAAACAAGGATCCGAAATCATTTAAAACGGCGGACAGGGCATCGCGTAAATGTCTATCGGACCTTAGACTCCAAATGAAGCGATCTGTGAGGGTTGCAACAATCACGCCGATGGCGATTTGTTTGATAAGACTGATCGCGAATTGATGAACCTCGTCGTAGGAATCTGTGCCCTTAAGCATCACGAGACCGGAAAATAATCCGCACATCAATGCGGCGTAGGGGAATGGGAAACGTGAATCATTGTATAAGTACATGCATATGAATATCCATGTCGACATTCCGAGTAAATAAACTAATTTGGAATCTGTGAATAAATTGACGATTAATAATGCTATCATTGATCCAATAAAGATGCCGATAAATCTCTCAATCCCTCTCAATAATGTGTTATCATGGTACATGCTTATGAGAATGTAGGCGGTAATAACTGAGAAAAAGCCATATTCCAAATGCCAAATTACATTAATGATTACACATATGATTGATGCAAGGGTTGCCTTGATTGCATATCTAACTCTGTAGGTTCTTATATGATCCTGAAGGGTCATCTTAGTTCGATTATAAACTTGTAAATTACTATTTCAAGATTATAAAAGAAGGGGCAGCCCATTCTTACTGAGGGCTTAGTACTACGCTGTATTTAAAAAATTTGTAGGGGCTGATGCCCCTGTAGGGACTGATTCCCCAATCAGTCCAAATAGCAAAGCTCATTCGGGTAACGAGGCCTACATATTGCGCAGTTTGTTCAGCGCAAAATAGTAGACCAGGTTGGAATACTTCTCATATAGAACTCAATCTGCCTTCTTCAAGCCGCATTGAATGCTCGCCACTAATGCAAAATCCTCAAAATGTTGACTCAATTCTCCTTCTGAACTGTCCATAGTGCGAAATTGTAATCCAAGTTGGTATTATTGGATTTCGGCCGGACAAAAACGACTTTTAAGTCCTTTTGTTTCATTTTTTTATCGGGATTTGGGCCAGGACCCGTGAAGATGCGACCCCCCCTCTAGTTTCCTAATCAGACAGTTATCGTAGTGCCGTCAAATTTGGTGAAGGTGAAGCCATTGAAGTTCTCATTATAGGTGAGTCTTTGATCTCTCAGGATGCCAATTGCGATGGCTTCGCCCAGCATCAATGAGTCGACATAGTCAGAGCGCCAGTGGATGCCGGCGAAATTTCGACCAATAGCGATGTTGGCTGCAAGCTTGTTCAGTTCACCGCCCACCGTGAGATCAGGTCCGGTGTATGGA
>DASWID010000069.1 GCA_036397855.1 Thermodesulfobacteriota bacterium
TTTTTCTCTGGTTCTTCTGCTGCTTTCTTTCTTTTCTCTCTTTCCTGCTCAGGCTTTCTCTTTTTTTCTTCTTCTTCCTTTCGGGCTTCATCTATTACCCCTAATACATCGCCTACCTTTACATCATCGTCCTTGTTTTTGTCTATGCGTACCAAAATACCTCCTTTCTCAGCCCCTACTTCGAAATTTGCTTTCTCGGTCTCCAGTTCTACAACAGCTTCACCTGGACTCACAGGCTCTCCTTCGCTTTTCAGCCATCTTACCACTGTCGCTTCAACCACTGATTCACCCATTTCGGGTACTACGATGTTAACCGACATGATTTTCTATTCTCCGGTCTATAAATTTGTTAAGCATAATATGTCATGCATTTCCCTTTCACATTTTAACTTATAAGCTTGCTCTACCAGTGTGCCTTGGTTTATCTTATGACGGGATAATGAACCCTCTGCAGGGCTTGAATAGGGACGTCTTCCGATGTAATGCACTGGCACATTGTTTAGGAGTTTTTTTAATCGTGGCTGCATGTAGGTCCATGCACCCATGTTCATCGGCTCTTCCTGCAGCCAGACAACTTCATCTATCTTATCGTATTTATCTAAAATATGCTTCAGTTCATCTTTTGGCAGCGGATAATATTGTTCCACTCTTGCTATTGCGACCGAATTGTTATTTTTCCTGAAATCACTCGTTACAAGATCAACATATACCTTTCCACTGCAGAGTATCAGCCGTCGAACCTTATCAACATTTTTTTGATCTACAGGATCATCAATAACCGGCTGCCAAGAGCCTTCAGAAAGTTCAATTAAAGAGGATGTTACCGCAGGATTTCTCAATAGGCTCTTAGGAGTCAATATTACCAGGGGCAAAGGATCGATTCTCAAAAGAGCGGCCTGACGCCGCAGAAGGTGAAAGTATTGTGCCGCCGTAGTACAGTTTGCAATACGAATATTGACGTCGACGGAGGATTCTAAAAGCCGCTCTACGCGAGCGCTTGAATGATCTGGTCCCTGTCCTTCATAGGCATGTGGTAATAGGAGTACCAAAGATGGAGTTTGTCCCCATTTAGCACGTGAGGAGGTTAGAAATTCATCGATTATAACCTGGGCTCCATTTATGAAGTCTCCGTACTGCGCTTCCCAAACGACAAGTCTTTGAGGTTCTTGGATGTTATAGCCGTATTCAAACCCAATTGCAGCATTTTCCGATAACGGGCTATTGTGGATTTCAAACGCCGCTTTGGCCTGTGGCAACTCCTTTAGCGGAATATACGGGGCATCTGTGTTAATGTCGTGGAAAACGGCGTGTCTATGGCTGAAAGTACCCCTTTCAGTATCCTGGCCAGTGAGTCGTATCGCTATCCCATCAGCCAGTATTGAAGCAAAAGCCAGCTGCTCGGCCATCATCCAGTCAATAGTGGGCTCGGTAGGATCTTCATCCAGAGCCTTGCTCCTCCTTTCCATAGTTCGTTTAAGCTTTGGATGGAGTTGGAAGTTATTTGGCACCTTATGTAATTCCCCATAGTAGGTTTTAAGTTTTTCCGCAGGAACAGCAGTCTTGACCTTTCTCGCGATACCGGGGGGCGGGGGCTCGGGATGTATCCTGATAGGGACTTCTTTGCCACTCAATGATTCTAGAGCCCTGTGGAGTTGTTCCATACTATTGGCAACAAGTTCGTCAGGCCATTTCCTATCGATGATGTTTCGTGCTAACAGGGTGTCTGCCCATAATTCTCGAACAGTCGGGTGTTTCTCAATCCTCCTGTACATGGTAGGTTGTGTAAAAGAGGGTTCATCTGCTTCATTATGTCCATGACGACGGTAGCCAACCAAATCTATCAGGGAGTCCTTTCTAAACCGAATAAGATATGCAAATGCAAGACGAGCTGCCTCTATACAAGCCTCTGGGTCGTCGGCGTTAACATGAACGATCGGAATTTCGAACCCCTTTGCTAAATCGCTTGCGTACAGCGTGCTCCGTCCGGCTTCCGGGTTTGTGGTAAAACCAAGCTGATTGTTAGTTATAATGTGAATAGTGCCTCCGGTACGATAACCGGGTAGGCTGGAAAGATTCAGGGTTTCTGCCACTACACCCTGACCCGGAAATCCAGCATCTCCGTGAATAAGTATTGGTAGAGTAACTGTGTGATCAAACTCCGGGGAGCCGGGATTATCGACCTTTGTTCCAGCTGCACGTGCCATTCCCTCAACTACCGGGTTAACCGATTCCAGATGGCTGGGGTTGGGTGCCAAGGTCACAACCATTTCGATCAGCTTGCCGTTTTTCACAGCCCTGCTAGCTCCTTCATGATATTTGACGTCCCCCGTCCAACCCATATCATCCCTGAAGTCGCGTGCTAACACCGGGTCTTTAAACATGACGAGGGTTTGTATATAGGGTTTGTTGAGAACGTGAGCCATCACATTCAGCCTCCCGCGATGGGCCATACCCAGTAGGATTTTATTGATGCCTGCTTCTGCTGCCTCAGCTATTATCTCGTTTAACATCGGTACCAGCGTGTCCATGCCCTCTATTGAGAAACGAAATTTCCCGGGAAATATACGGTGAAGAAAGCGTTCAAAAACCTCTACCTTGGTAAGGATCTCGAGAATAACCTTTGGATCAATGGAGTCCTTCGGCGGGCGGAAGCGACCCGATTCAGCGGTTAGCCTTAACCATTCGCGCTCTTCGGGTATATGAATGTGATCGTAATCAAAACCGATTTTGGATGTATATATTTTAAAAAGGGATTCGATTGCATCCTGTGCGTTGACTGCCTCCTCAGCAATAGGGCCACCGACAAGGCTCGGTGGCAACTGACTCAGATTCTCCTTTGTCAGTCCGTGCGCGGAGATATCGAGCGAAGGATCCCCGGGAGGATCACTTCCAAGAGGGTCAATATTTGCAGCCAAGTGGCCGTACGCGCGAATATCCTGTGCGAGAATAACGGCACCAGCGATTTTATCTATGTTCGTGGCGCGAGTGGGGATCTCACCGTCGATCTCTGGTTTCCAACGGTCAAACATCGCTCTTGTTTTAGAGTCGACAGAGCTCGGATCCGCTTGATATTTGCTATATAGATCCAATATATAAGCTGCGTTAGGTCCATGGAAGTCCTTCCAAATATTCATATATTTTCTTAAGATTGCGTGTTAATTTGTTGCCTCGGTTTAATTTTAGAATAATAGCACAATCGTATGCAAAACAAAAATTGATAGGGCGAGAGGGGAAATTTTCAAGAGCCTTGATTTAAAACTATGATATTGACAATTTTCACTCTTGACATCAATCTTACGGGAATTATTTTTTATCTAAATTCAATAGTCTAATAATACATGATAAGTGTCTCGGGTGTGACGAAAAGTTACGGCAAGTTGATTGCCATCGATAATATATCGTTCCAGGTGGAGAAGGGTGAGATCTTAGGCTTTTTAGGACCCAACGGCGCCGGAAAAACTACCACTATGCGCATAATTACCGGTTATACACCCCCTACTGAGGGCGAAGTCCGGATCGGAGGCTTTGACGTTGTTGAAGACCCGATTGAGGCTAAGAAACAGATTGGATATTTGCCAGAGAATCCCCCACTTTACAATGAAATGACTGTCGGGGGCTATCTTGACTTCGTGGCAGATTTAAAGGATGTACCTGGCAAGATAAAGTGGGAGAGAATTAGCTATGTTATGGACAAGTGCGGAATTGCGGATGTAAAAAACAGACTTATCGGAAATCTCTCGAAGGGATATAGGCAGAGGATTGGAATTGCACAGGCACTGGTAAATGATCCCGCTGTTCTTATACTTGACGAACCTACAATTGGCCTTGACCCAAAGCAGATCATAGAGATCAGGGAACTCATAAAAAGCCTCGCTGGAGGGCGCACCATTATACTAAGTACTCACATGCTATCAGAAGTAAACATGATGTGTACCAGGGTCGTTATTATCCATAGGGGGAAGATAGCCCTCGAGGAATCGCTTGATAGAATCGCAGAGGATTTACATGGATCGAAAATTCTATTACTTAAAATCAGTCGAAGCGATAGCTATGTAAAAGAGCGGATCCTGTGTCTTCCTCACGTTTCTGATGTGAGTGAAATCTCTCACGGAGAGTTCAGGATTACATCTGAAGGATCGCATGATATTGGGGACTTAATTGCCAAGACTGTTGTTGAATATGGTTGGGGATTACTCGAGTTGCGCCCCTTTACTCAATCGCTCGAAGAGATATTTCTCAAAGTGATTTCAGCAGAAGGTGAATGAATGAAGTCAATAGTAACTATATTCAGAAAAGAATTAAAATCATACTTTGCTTCTCCGATCGCCTTTATTATCTTATTCGTATTTCTCATTATTTCGGGGATTTTCTTTTTTCTGTACCTAGAGAGTTTTGCCCAATCGCAATTTGATTCGCGGTTACAGTTTGTAGAGGAAGTGATTAGCTTAAATGAATTTGTGATTCGTCCGTTCTTTGGAACAATTAGTGTTGTTCTACTTCTATTAATCCCTCTAATAACGATGCGCCTTATCGCGGATGAGAGAAAAAGCTTTACCTCGGAGTTACTCTTTACATCACCCATCAGGATAACGAGTATCATCATAGGTAAATACCTATCATCCCTATTGCTATTCGCCTTAATGATCATACTTTCGGCTGTTTATATGCTGGTACTGATCAAATACGGAAATCCCGATCTAGGCCCTATTTTTTCCGGGTATCTCGGGCTTTTTCTGATGGGTGGAAGCTTTCTTGCGGTCGGGCTTTTTGCATCATCTCTTACGGAGAATCAGATGATCGCAGCGGTAGTGTCTTTCGGAATACTTCTAGTGTTCTGGATTATGGGTGCCACTTCGAATGCCGGGGATTCTATCTTTGGATACCTTTCCATGATAAACCATTTTGAAAGCTTCGCAAAAGGGGTAATCGAAGTAAAGGATATAATATATTATCTCTCATTTATCTTCTTAGGGCTCTTCCTTGCTTATATAATGCTCGATTCGGAGAGGTGGAAATGAGAAGAAAGCGTTTATTTATCCATGGTACGAATGCCATTGTATTAACATTATTAATTCTTGGTATCCTAACTGTATTAAACTATCTCGCTTGGAAAATTGGGACAAAACTTGATGTAACTCGAGAGAAGCTTCATACCGTCTCGGATCAGACAATCAAAGTTCTGGATGGTATTGACAGGGATATCGATGTACTTGCTTTTTTTAAGGATGTTGGTTTAGACAGATTGGAATTTCAGGAGTTAACCAGTGAGTACTCCAGGAGGAACAACAAAATCAAGTTTAGATTCATCGATGCCGATAGGGAACCTGGGATTGCTAAGACCCATGGGGTCAGTGAATATGGAACGGTAGTATTGTCAAGCGGTGACCAAGAAATCAAAGTTAAAGTAGCCGATCCGATCTCTGGTGGAATTAAAGCTAATGCGGAAGAAGAACTCACAAATGCGCTCATAAAAATGTCGAGTAACAAGAAGAAGGGAATATATTTCCTGGTAGGCCATGGAGAGAGGGATATCAATAATAGTTCCGATGCGGAAGGATCAGGGAAGCTGAAGAGAGCGCTTGAGGAGGAGGGTTATGAAGTAGGCGAATTGCTGCTCCTTAGGGAGTCTATAATACCGAGTAAGAACTCTATAATGATAGTTGCGTCTCCAACTAAACCTTTAACCGAAAAAGAACTCGGTGATATAAGAAAATATTTGGATGATGGGGGTAAAGCAGTATTCCTCATGGAACCTCGGATGGGCAGTGATTTAGTTTCTCTGTTGAAAGACTATGGCATCGAAATAGAGGACGATATCATAATAGATCCCTCTTCAAAACTGGTGGGCGGCGGGGATGTCGCTCCGATAGTTGCACAATATCCAAACCATGAAATTACTGATAATTTTCGTCTTGCTACAATTTTTCCTTTCTCGAGAAGTATAAATGTGATTAACAAAGACAATGTAATAAATAATCTCATCGCCAATACCAGCCAGTTTAGCTGGGCGGAACGTGATTTAAGTCTTTTCGATCAGGGGGTTGCCCAGCAAGACAATGGAGATAAATCAGGTCCGCTCGGGGTAGCCGCAGTCGGAGAGATTGGAGAAAAAAACAGGATTGCGGTTTTTGGGAGCGCTGATTTTGTTTCGAACAGATTTTTTGATTTTTCTGGGAATAGCGATTTATTCCTTAATACCATAAATTGGATTGTAGGTGATGAGAAACTAATTTCAATCAGGCCCAAAGTTGCGCAGAAAGGGGAATTGACTATAACCAGAAACCAGTTGAGTGTTATTTTTATCGTAACCGTTGTTTTACTTCCCTCAATCGTTTTATTCTCGGGTATTGGGGTCTGGCTGAAAAGGAGAAATATGTAGCACAGATATCTTTTCTAAGACCCCACGCTAAATATTCATGAATAAACATCTTAAAAGGTTCTCCGCCACTCTCATTGCAGCTTTAGTTTTTATTGTCCTTGTGGGTTATCTCTTTCTATTTGAAATGAGGGGAAACAAAGAGATAGATACTAGAAAAACAGTTTTTCCATCGGTCCATAGTTCAGGAATTGATTTGATTAAGCTTAAATACCCGGGACATGAAGTAACATTGATGAGGGATGGAGGTAAATGGTTTGTAACCAAAGAGTCAAAAAGATTTAATGCGGATGAGAGCGTTATTGGAAATATTTTGAGCGGAATTTCTGAGATAAAAATTGATAAAATTGCCTCAGAAAATGCATCGAGTTTAGATGATTTCGGTCTTAAGAGTCCTCGAGTGGAAGCGATGTTCAAAACACCTGATGGTGAATATAAGCTTTCAGTAGGTTCAGAGACCCCGCTAGGTTTGGGCACTTATGTTAATGTTGGTGGGGAAGATAGAGTATTAATCGTTGACGAAACCGCTCTTATGCCATTTCTGGATAAAACAGAGAATGATTTCAGGGATAAGCGAATCCTCGCACTGAATGAGGATAAGATAAATAAACTTATTTTTAGATCAAATCAATTATCATTTGAAGTTGACAGAGAAAGCGGAAGGTGGGTTGGAAAGGATATGCCCGATTATGTTCAACTCGATCAAGACAGGGTAACGTTGATTCTAAAAGCATTTTTGAATTTAAAAATAGATAATTTCGAAATAGATGAACCCATGAGCCTATCAGCATACGGTCTGGTCAAGCCAAATGCTGAGATTGAAATCTTTGAAGATGATAATTCGATTAGAGTCTTATTCGGAAATAAAAAAGAGAATGGTGATTATTATATAAAGCTTGATTCAGAAAGTCCAGTTTATTCAGTGTCTGAATATGTATTCGTGCAGATCCCTGAGAGCATAGACGATATAAGGGTGAGAAAGGTTGTAGACATAGATCCAATAAAGGTACGAGAGGTGGAGATAAGGGAGGGTAATAACGATCTATCGATGCGTAGGATTGGGGATAAGTGGAGGCTTATAACTGATGGAAAAGCAAAAGTAAATGAGACAAAAATTAAAGACCTATTGAATGAAATTGCTAACCTGGAGGTTGAAACCTTTGTTGATGATAATCCTCCGGATCTAGCCCCTTATGGGTTGGACAGACCAGAAATACAGATAACGGTTACCGGACCGGATGATGAGAAGATCACGATACTTTTCGGGAGGAAAGGGGAAAAAAAGGTATATACCAAGATTTCGGGTCAGGACTCAATTTATAAAATGAGCGATGTAATACTCTCTAAGATAAATGTCTCTGGGGATGAATTCGGGAAATGAACGCCATGATCCAAATGAATCCTTTTTTATGAAATTAATTTAAATCACTCCCAGATTAAATCAGTAAGCGTTTGGGCGGAAGCGATCTTTGTCATTATCCTAGCTACACGTACCCCCTTTTAACCGTGGTCATTCGATCGAGTTTTACCCATCCCAAAATGATTACTTAATTCCCATTGACAATGGTAAGGGATTCGTGACACAATAGAGAGGGTAAGATTCACATTTTTTATTGTCAGATAGACGGTAAGGCCACATAAACTAAACACAAAGGAACCCACAACATATGGATGAACATGGGGGATTTTTAAAAACACCTATTCCAGGACCGAAGTCGAAAAGGCTGATTAAGCTTAGAGAGAAGTACGTGCCAAGGGGTGTGTTTAATACTGTTCCAGCCTTTATCAAACAGGCTAAAGATGCACTGATCACTGATATAGACGGGAATACTTTCATAGATTTTGCAAGCGGTCTCGCATCCGTAAATGTCGGATACTCTAGAGAGGAAATAGTTGAGCCGTTGCGGGAGCAGGTAGAGAAGTATCTCCACACCTGTTTTCACGTATTTATGTATGAACCCTATGTTCGTCTGGCTGAAAGGCTCGCGGAGATAACGCCGGGTAAGTTCCCCAAAAAAACAATTCTGGTGAACAGCGGAGCTGAAGCGGTAGAGAACGCAATTAAGGTCTCAAGATATTTTACTAAGAGAAAATCGATAGTAACCTTTGAGCATGCGTTTCATGGAAGAACCCTTCTCGGTATGACTCTTACAAGCAAAATCAGGTATTACAAGTTAGGATTTGGCCCTTTTGCCCCTGAGGTTTATCGTCTTCCTTATGGCTACTGTTATCGCTGCCCGTTCAATGAAAATTCACATAAATGTTGTTTGGCTTGTATTGATAATTTCACAAGTTTTTTTAAAACGCATATAGATCCGGAGGAAGTTGCCGCCATTATTGTTGAGCCGGTAACCGGTGAGGGGGGTTTCATAGTTCCGCCTCCGGAGTTTCTACCTGAGATAGGGAGGGTTTGCAAGCAACACGGGATTGTTTTTATAGTTGATGAGGTACAGACAGGCTTTGGAAGAACAGGTGAAATGTTTGCTGTAAACCACTACAATCTTGAGCCGGACTTATTGGTTATGGGAAAATCGATAGCAGCCGGACTCCCCCTGGGTGCGGTTACGGGTAGGGCTGAGATACTGGAATCCCCTGAAGTAGGGTCGCTTGGAGGGACTTTTGGTGGAAACCCGCTTTCGTGTATCGCATCTTTAAAGGTTATTGAAATCATGCAGGAAAAGGGTTTTATCGAGCACGCTCGCAAGATTGGCAATTTGATAAATAAGAGACTTAAAGAAATGCAGGGGAAATATTATGTTATTGGAGATGCTAGGGGAATGGGGGCAATGGCGGCTATAGAACTCGTTAAAGATAGAGAAAGCAAGGAACCCGCCAAGCAGGAAACGTCGGATATTATAAAATTTTGCGTTGAGAATGGACTTGTGATAATGAAGGCAGGTGCTTATGACAATGTAGTAAGACTTCTTGTGCCTCTTGTAATCACCGAGGAGCTACTGATAAGGGGATTGAGTATATTGGAAAACGCCGTAAAGAAGGTCAATAAGAGATATTCCTCGAAAAAAAGGGTCTAGTAGTGAGCATAGCAAATTGTTATAATTTTTCATCAAATCTGATGCAAAGATGTGTTGATAAAATTAGCGTAAATGCGAGCTCTTAGAGCCCATTCAGTTTCATTTTGATATCAATTGATCTGCATTATCATCAGAAAGTTATTGCTGTAAGTAGCAAGGAAGCAAAAAAGCATCAGCCCTTATAATGACATTGATTCTTTTAATTTAAAATTAACCTATGATGATTTGGGATTCATAAGTAAAATGAAGGGAGGTGATCCAGGATGGCCGTTAAGAAATATAAAATGTTTGTTGATGGGAACTGGGTTTCTTCTAATAAAGGAGATACTTGGGATGTTATTAATCCAGCTAATCAAGGGGTAATTGCTCAGGTTCCACTCGCAGATGAAGAGGATACCAGAATGGCAATTATGGCTGCAAGACGTGCATTTGACCATGGGCCCTGGAGAAAAATGAGCCAAGTTGATCGTGGAAAACTATTGCTTGCCCTTGCTCAAGAGATTAGAGAACACTCTGAGGAATTAGCGAAGCTTGAGACTCTCAATTGTG
This sequence comes from Thermodesulfobacteriota bacterium, assembly GCA_036397855.1. Classification (NCBI taxonomy): domain Bacteria; kingdom Pseudomonadati; phylum Thermodesulfobacteriota; species Thermodesulfobacteriota bacterium. The sequence continues at coordinate 9,958 of DASWID010000069.1, forward strand.
GAAAACCCATAAGAGAATCCAGATTCGATGTTAGTGATACTGCGGATTGCTTTGAATTTTATGGCGGCCTTGCAGACAAAATTAATGGAGATATTGTTCCAGTACCTGATAGTAATATCTTTGCGATGGTTCTCAGAGAGCCCGTGGGCGTTGTAGGCCAGATTATTCCATGGAATTATCCGCTACTCATGGCTGCATGGAAGCTCGCGCCGGCTCTTGCAACGGGGAATTGCTGCGTATTAAAGCCCGCCGAGATTACGCCTCTTACGGCTTTTGAACTTGGAAAGTTGATTAAGAAGGTTGGGTTTCCAGATGGTGTTGTAAATATTATAAATGGACTAGGTCCCGTTGCTGGAATGGAGCTGGGTAAGAGCGAGTATGTAGACAAGATTGCCTTTACAGGAAGCGTAGATGTGGGTAAACAGCTAATGGTTGCAGCTGCTGGGAACGTAAAGAAAATCTCCCTCGAACTCGGTGGCAAATCCCCTATGATTGTGTTCGACGACGCTAATTTTCCTCTTGCTGTTGATTGGGTTCAGTTCGGAATTTTTATAAATCAAGGGGAAGTTTGTTCTGCAACTTCAAGGCTCTACGTTCAGGAAAAAATTCATGATAAATTTGTTGAAGCTCTCACCAAGAAGACAAAGAGGGTCAGGATTGGGAATCCGTTAGATGAATCTACGGAGATGGGGCCTATCGCTTCTGAGAAACAGTTGAATAAGATTATGAACTATATTGAGATTGGGAAGAAGGGGGGTGCAGAAGTCGCGATCGGGGGAAAGCGCCTAGAGAAAGGTGACCTAGCTAAGGGTTTTTATCTATCACCTACGGTTTTTACGAAGGTAAAGAACGATATGAAGATCGTGCAGGACGAAATCTTTGGGCCTGTGCTTACTGTAACTAAATTTAAAGATGAAGAAGAGGCAATAGATCTTGCAAACTCAACGAGATATGGACTCGCAGGTGGAGTTTTTACCAGAGATCTAAATAGGGCTTTCAGAATCGTAAAGGAACTCAGAGCGGGAATAATTTGGGTTAATTCGTCACAACCATGTTTCAACCAGCTTCCATGGGGGGGGTACAAGCAAAGCGGAATTGGAAGAGAACTTGGAAAGTATGCCGTAGAGGAATATACTCAGTTGAAACAGGTTACTATTAATTTGAATGAGGGTCCTCTCGGCTGGTATTCGTAAATTTTTAACAAACGAAGTTGGGTATCTGTCGACGAAATTCGATTACCTGCACCGGATCCAGAAGGCTGGAGAGGATTGTCAAGAGCGCTCTTGAATTTAGACGTTCTCTTCTACTACTTTCGCATGTATTCGAATTTAATCGGCTTTCGAGATAGACAATGAACCAAACGGGATTTTCCATTAGCGACGAAAAGGCAGATATGACTACAGAAGGCCACGAGGTATATCCAGCCCAGCAAGAGCCTGCGATCGTGTTTGATCACGTTACCAAGAGATATGCTAATTTTGTAGCGCTTGATAATGTTTCATTTGCTGTCAAAACGGGTGAGCTGTTTTCATTTCTAGGACCATCGGGTAGTGGTAAGACGACGATATTAAGAATTTTAGGAGGATTTGAAGAGCCCGAAGAGGGAAGCGTTTATATTTTTGGTAACCGAGTAAATGGGATTCCTCCGCACAAGAGAAAAAATGTCAACACGGTTTTTCAGAACTATGCTCTTTTCCCGCACATGAATGTTTTTGAAAATATCGCCTATGGTCTCAAGGTTGACGGCGTCAAGAGGGATGCTGTGAAGGAAAGGGTTAAAAATATGCTTAAGCTTATGAAACTTGAAGAGTGGGAGAAGAGTGAACCTCACCATCTTTCAGGTGGCATGAAACAGCGTGTAGCGCTTGCGAGGGCCCTGATTAAAGAACCGGAAGTGCTTCTACTTGACGAGCCTTTGAGCGCGTTGGACTTGAAAATCAGACAGCATCTTCTGATTGAGCTAAAGAGTCTCCACGAGAGGATCGGTTCGACATTCATCTACGTAACCCATGATCAGGGAGAGGCTTTAAGTATCTCTGACAGAATTCTAATTCTCGACAGGGGCAAAATAGTTCAGATTGGAACCCCTGTAGAAATATACGAGAATCCTTCAACTCGGTTTTCCGCAGAATTTATAGGTGACATGAATTTTATCGATGGAACGGTAATAAGGTCAGAAACTGATAAAGCAATCGTAAAGATTGACAGCGTAGGCGAGGTGATTGTAAAATCAAAAGAGGGGATATCTGTGAGCGACAATATCACTGTCAGTGTAAGACCGGAGAGGGTACTTTTGTTCAGAGACCATGAAAAGGCAAATGGTTTAAACTGCATCGCTGGAAAACTGGTCGAGACAATTTACGAAGGATCAGTCGTTGAATACATAATAGCCCTAGAAAATGGACTTGTTGTTACTGCGGAAGCACGCGGAGGCAACGCACATGAAAAACTCACCACCGGAGATTCTCTCTATTTTTGTTGGAGGGTTGAAGACGCAATTGTTTTGAAAAATTAAATCCTTATAGAGGAGGTAAGCAAACATGTATAGAGGTAGAATTTTAAATATAGGGTTAGTAACAGGGGTGATGGTATTCCTTATATTTTTGTTCTTCGTGGGTTTACCATTGACTGCTCCCTCGAAGGCTGAAAAAGTCACGCTCAGTGCCCTGGTATGGGAAGGTTATACGGATGAGTCATTTACTAAGCAATTTTTAGAAAAGTACGGCGCCGAGGTCAAGGGTACGTATGTAGGAGGAATGGATGAATTTTTTGCAAAGGTAAAAGCAGGAGGAGCTGCGGCGTATGACCTTGTATGTCTCTCGAGTAACCTTCCAAAACGGATGATAGATTCTGATCTTGTCGAACCAGTGGATCTAAAAAATATTCCTAATTACAGCGATATATTCGAGTTCTTCAGAAAGCTTGAATATAACAAGAAGGACGGAAAGATCTACGGTGTAAATTATACGTGGGGACCCGACCCTGTTACCTATAGGACGGATGTTTTCGATAAATGTCCCACCTGGGATGACTTTAAGAATCCAGAGTATAAGGGTAAGCTGTCGGTTCCTGGAGAAGATAATACAGCCGTTTTCCAGGCTGGTATCCTTCTAGGTTATGACCCTTACGAGATGGATAAATCTAAATTGGACGAGGCGAAGAAGCTACTTACTCAGTGGAGACCGCAGATAAGGGCCTTTTGGTCAACAGCGGGTGAGCTTACAAATCTAATTGCGAATAAAGAGGTGGTGGGTGCGATCTCATGGCCTATCATAACTGCCGATCTTAAGAAGCAAGGTATTCCCGTAGCTGAGTGCATTCCAGATCCTGGGACTACGGGATGGATTGACCAATGGATGGTTGTAAAGGGAACCAAGCATAAGGACTTGGCGGAGAAGTGGATTAACTTTGCGATCAGCCCCGAAGGGCAGATGGGTGTCTTCAAGGTAACAAACTATTTCATAGTAAACCCTAAAACTGCGCCTCTTATGACACCCGAGGAAAGGGCTTTCACTCATATAGATGATCCAAACTATATTCTTGAGGCTTCGGAGAAGATTAAGTGGTGGCAACCGGTAATGAATGAGGACGAATATAATGAGGTTCGTCAGGCATTTAAGACTGCGAAGTGACGTTTTTCAGGTTATTTGTCTGGTATTTGTAATGAGATTATGGTTGATTGGGCGGCCAGATGACATCTGAGTCGCCCTGATATCTCACAACTTAAACGCTACAAGTTGGTTAAGCCTTAATCTTATAGTAGTGTCAGCACCACAAACTCTCGATATGACTGCATGAAGGGAAGAAGGCTAGATTTTATAATTCTTATAGCTATTCCGATCTTATGGATTACTATCCTTGAGATCTTTGCTTACAGTGTTCTGCTTATCTACTCCTTCTGGGATACTGAATACTTAACAGTCATCAGGGAATTTACACTAAAAAACTTCGTCAAGATTTTTACGACTCCCCTTTACTATGGGACAATACTCAAGACTATTGGTATCGGTGCCACGGTGTCAGTCCTTTCTCTTATACTGGGATATCCGGTGGCCTTTTTCATTGCGTACAGAATAAAAAGATATAAGAATCTGTTTTTGCTCCTTGTAATCATGCAGCTCTGGATCAGCTATTTGGTGAGAGCTTACGCATGGAAGATAGTTCTCGGGACTAACGGAGTAATAAACCAGTTTCTACTTTTTGTCGGAATGATTGATGAACCACTTAGTATTCTGCTTTACAGCAAGTTTGCATTGGTGCTCGTGCTAACAATGGCTTTTATCGCGTTTCTCATCATTCCCGTATACGCCATGCTTGAAAAGATACCTGCGGAATTTCTTCAGGCATCTTACGATTTGGGAGCCGGAAGGATTACAACATTCTGGCGTGTGATCTTTCCTCTCACTCTTCCCGGAGTTATAGCGGGAATAACTTCTGTGTTTGCCCTGAGCGTTGGTGATTTTGTGGCCGCCCTTTTGGTGGGTGGTCCTGAGGGAATAATGATAGGAAATATCATATGGAGCCTCTTCGGAAGCGCGTTTCAGTGGACACTCGGTGCCGCAAACGGTTTAGTTCTTATACTTCTTGTCGCGTTCATATTATATGTGAGCGAAAAAGTCGCTGCACGTTATAGCGGAATGGAAATTTAAATAGGTAGTGTAATTTTATCATGCCGAGATCCTTAAAAGTTGAAAAGCATCTGGGAATGGCTAAACCCTTTTCCGCAGGAGACTTAATACTAAAGCTCTACGTCGTTTTATTCTTTATCGTTCTGTATTCGCCAATTGTTATAGTGGTTGTATTTTCCTTTAATGATTCACCATTCAGTTATTTCCCATTTAAGAAGTTTACATTTCATTGGTATAAGGCGTTCTTCAATAACCAGGATCTTATGCAGGCGGTTTTTAACAGCATTAAGGTAGGGATTGCAGCCACCATATTTTCCATGATTGTGGGTACACTGCTTGCCCTTGCCATGGATGAATACATGTTTCCCCTTAAGGGGATCTTTCACAGGGTTTCAACCTGGCCTATAACCTTTCCGGGCATAATCACTGGAATTGCACTCCTGCTTTTTTGCTCTTACGCAAGGCTCGGCCTTTCTTTGTTTACGGTTGCAATCGGACATATAACATTCTGCATTCCTGTTGTTTATCTGGAGGTTCTGGCACGCCTTAAGGCTATGGATAAATCGATGGTTCTTGCGGCTATGGACCTAGGAGCAAGCAGATGGAGGGCAATATTTAGTATAGTGCTCCCAAATATCAAGACCGCACTCCTTGGCGCCGCGCTTCTTGCGTTTACCCTTTCTTTTGATGAGATCATTGTAACCATATTTCTTACAGGGAGGGATAACACGCTTCCGATGCAGATCTGGGCGATGCTCCGAAGGGGAATGACACCTGAGATAAACGCGGTAGGAACTATCATTCTTCTAGTTTCAATAACGAGTGTTCTTATATGGGAAAGACTGAGGTCAAGGGGAATGGAGCAAGAAAGAATCGAAATGGCAAAAGCGCAATTGAGGATGTAATATAGCTTTAGACTTGATTTTATAACCTTATTTCGACTCTTTCTCTACTTTTAGGATTTTCCTAAGAAAAGAAATAGAACGGGGGAAGAAGTCGCTATTTTTTACTAAACTCTTCCACAGTCAGTAACTCTCGTTCGTTTTCAGAGATAGAATTGCGATACCTGGCGGATAAAAACGAAAATAACAGGGCAAGGGTCCTAAAACTAAAGAGGATGAGCCAGTCAATTGGCCATGTAAGTTTTAGTTATAGTTGAATAATCGATAAGAATTGCTGGTAAAGATTTTGATTATGTTTGTTCCATGCAGTGGCGGGATTCACATCTGCTCTTATTTATTGAACCGGGCACGACTAATCCTACATTTTTTTCAAATCCAGCTTTATCCCCAATTCAATAAGCTGCTTTTCTTCGACTTTAGAAGGGGCTTCGGTTAGCGGACATCCCCCTTTTTGCGTCTTTGGAAAGGCAATCACGTCCCTTATGGAGTCTACTCCAGCAAGTAACATAACTAGTCTATCCAGACCTAGAGCGATCCCTCCGTGAGGTGGTGCTCCGAATTCTAGTGCTTCGAGGAGGAACCCGAACTTGTTATTCGCCTCATTTGGTTCTATTCCCAATTTACTGAAAATGGCTTCCTGCACGTCCTTCCTGTGTATTCTTATACTACCGCCGCCGATCTCGACCCCGTTAAGTACTATGTCATAAGCCCTTGATCTAACCGCTTCGGGATTATCATCGAGTAAGTTTAGGTCATCTTCTTTTGGAGACGTGAAGGGATGATGTAGTGATATATACCTTTTTTCATTTTCGTCAAACTCTAATAAGGGAAAGTCAGTGACCCAGACTGGTTCATAAGCGTCATTTGGTATCAGGTTGAGAGATTTCCCGAAACTTAATCTAAGATTTGATAGCACTAGATTCACGATATAAGGGCTATCCGCTGCGAAAAATATAATGTCTTTATCTTCGATGCTTAGAGCAGCTTTCAGTTGTTCCTTTTCTTTCTCGCTAAGGAATTTGACAATGGGGGATTGCCATTCACCTCTATCAACCCTTATCCATGCCAAACCCTTAGCGCCCAGTGATTTCGCATATTCGGTCTGGTGGTCTATTTGTTTTCTCGATAGTGCATTAGCTTTCCCCTTCAAATTCAATGCTTTGATTATCCCGCCTTTTTTTACAGTGTCGCTAAAGACTTTAAAATCTGAATTTTCGAATATCTGTGTAATGTCATTTAACTCTAATCCGAATCTGGTATCTGGCCTATCGTTACCATATTTCAACATTGCCTCATCGAAGCTCATTCTATGAAAAGGAGTAGGAATCTCTTTGTCTTTTACTTGTTTAAAAATGGCCTTGAGCATACCTTCAACCGTTTTTATCACATCATCCTCTCCGACGAATGACATCTCCATATCTATTTGGGTGAATTCAGGCTGTCTGTCTGCTCTCAGGTCTTCGTCACGGAAGCATTTCGCGATCTGATAATACTTATCAAATCCCGAAATCATAAGTGTCTGTTTTAAGAGTTGCGGTGATTGGGGAAGTGCATAGAACTCGCCCTGATTTTGCCTGCTGGGAACGAGAAAATCTCTTGCTCCTTCGGGTGTCGATCTAGTGAGCTGTGGGGTTTCGAATTCGATGAAGCCTTGAGAATTTAGGTAGTTTCTAGTTGAACTGACTACCTTATGTCGAAGGAGCAAATTTTCTTTCATGATAGGTCTTCTCAAATCAAGATACCGATACTTCATTCTCAATAGTTCATCAACGCTTATGTCATTTTCGATCAAGAAAGGAAGAACCTTTGACTGATTTAAAATTCTTATCTCTTGTGCCATAACCTCAATCTCGCCGGTATTAAGTTTGGGGTTTATTGTCTCTGTTGTTCGATTCGAGACCCTACCTTTGACGGCAATTACCCATTCATCCTTGATGGTTTCCGCCTTCTTATGAGAATCAAGACTTTTTTCAGGGTTGAAGACGACTTGAACTAATCCTTCACGGTCTCTGAGATCGATGAAGATTAACCCACCATGATCCCTGTTCGATTGGACCCAACCCATGATGATTACTTCGCGATTTAGATCTTTCGTACCAAGTTTTCCGCAATAATCTGTTCTCTTCCAATCACCTAAAACCTCGAGCATACTGAAGAACTCCCTTAAATTTAAGTTTAGAAGCTAAAAATGTTAACTTTATTAAATAATGTTAGCAAGGCGTGAGATTCATATTGTCAGAAAACCTATTATGGGGCTTAATTTGCATGGAATACAGTCATAAATTACATGGTAGAAGGTCAATAAGGTTGAAGGAATACGATTATTCAAGCCCAGGGGCATATTTTGTTACGATTTGTACCTACAATAGGAAATGTTTCTTCGGGAATGTCAGGGACGTGAGATTAATTTTGTCTGCGGTTGGGAGGAAAGCTAAGACATTCTTTAGGGAGATACCAGAACATTTTGAAAATATCACATTAGATGAATATGTTGTTATGCCGAATCATTTACACGGTATAATTGTTATACAAAATGTAGGGGTTCAAAATTTTGAACCCCTACAACGACATAACGCGTTTCAACATCTCGTACCAAAATCCTTGGGTTCTGTAATCCGCACATACAAATCCATGTTAACGCGCTGGTGTAGAATTAATGGTCATCGATATTTTAAATGGCAGCGGAATTATTACGAACACATTATCCGTGATGAAGATGATTTGAATAAAATAAGAGAATATATTCAGAACAATCCATTGGAATGGCATTTGGATATTGAAAATCCAAAAGCCGTGGCCAAAGATAAGCAGGAGGGTAAAAGTTTATGGTAGAGGCGCAAATTTTTGCGTCTCTACATTTTCTTAAATATGAAAACTACAGGTAATTTCCATTCAGGGTTTATTTCGATCGTAGGTGGTCCCAATGTTGGAAAGTCAACATTGCTAAACGTCCTAGTTGGGAGAAAAATATCTGCCGTATCTGAAAAACCGAATACTACGAGGAATCGAATTGTTGGTATTAAAAATCTGCCTGGTGCTCAGCTTGTCTTCCTAGATACTCCTGGTATTCATAGGGCAGCCAAGGGATCGCTCGGGAAAGCGATGGTTCAGGCTTCCATGGCAGCACTTGGAGAGGCAGATGTTATCATATTAATGATAGATGTGAAGTCACCATTTAATAGACAAGATCTATATGTAATTCAGAACCTTCCCAAGCCGGCTATTTTTGCATTAAACAAAATCGATTTGATAAAGAAATCAATGATCCTGAACATAATGGATCAGTCTCAGCAGTTTAATGATAAGCTCTTAGAAGTCTTGCCGATCTCCGCACTAAACGGAGATGGGATTGATGATCTTCTACAAACCACTGTAAAATACCTTCCGGTAGGTCCAAAATACTTTCCGGAAGATATGATAACTGATAGGCCAGAACGCTTTCTGGTTGCGGAGCTGATCAGAGAAAAGGTGTTTAACCTGACCCATGAAGAAGTCCCATATAAAACTGCTGTCTTGGTTGAGGATATTGAGGAGGTGCCAGAAAGGAATTTAGTGAGAATCTCCGCCTTGATCTTTGTTGAAAGAAAAAATCACAGGGGAATTATTATAGGTAATCAAGGCCAGATGTTGAAGCGAATAGGAAGCCTTGCAAGAGTAGATATAGAAAGGATATTAGGTGCAAGGGTTTATCTCAAGCTGTGGGTAAAGGTGAAGGAAAGATGGACAGAGAGGGGGGACTTGATTGATGAGTTTGGATATGCAAGATAGGTAAAGGATGCAGGATGCAGAATTAACGTATCATGCATCTCATTGTTTTTGGCGTTGATTTAACAGCTAAATTATTGATCAATCAAAAGATGTAGTGCCCGTTCCCCGAACTGGTATAAAATTTGGACTGATGAGGGCATCAGTCCCTACATTTTCTTTAAAGTTTAGAAAATCAAGGGGGAATAATATGGATACATTTGAATGTATAAGGAAAAGAAGGGATATAAGGAGTTTTATTGAAAAGGAAGTGAGCGATGAAGTAATCATGAAGATAATTGAAGCCGGGAGATTGGCTCCGAGTGCGATGAATCTTCAGCCCTGGGATTTTATCGTAATAAAAGATAATCAGACCATAAAAGCACTAGGGCCTCTCTGCACAAGCGGGAAGTTTGTTGTAGACGCCTCATTTGCCGTAGTTGTCGTTACGGATCCTTCGGATAAATGGCATGAGATAGACGGGGCAAGGGCAGTTCAGAATATGGCACTTGCCGGGTGGAATGAAGGGGTGGGCTGCTGCTGGATTGGAGCGATTAACAGGGAAAGGGTCAAGGAGATGCTCAATATCCCCCAGAATCTCTATGTGCTCACCATTCTTCCCTTTGGGTGCCCCGAGCAATTTACGGTTAAGAGGAAGAAGAATCGCAAATCTCTTGATGAAATTTTTCACAGAGAGAAATTTGGGGTTAAACTTTAACATAAGAATTTAGAATCCAGAAGACAGAGGTTCTAAAGAAGCTCCAAATTACAAGCACCAAATAACAAACAAATTCTAATTCTCAAATGACAAAGCCAAAAAAGTATGATTTAGAAGAAAGGACATTTAGATTTGCTAAGCAAGTAATAAAATTTGTAAACGTTCTCCCAAGATCAATATCCAATATTGAGATAGCGAAACAAGTCGTAAGATCTTCGGGGTCAGTCGGAGCAAATTATATTGAAGCAAATGAAGCACTTGGGAAAAAGGATTTTAAAATGAGAATTAAAATCTGTCGTAAAGAAGCAAAAGAAAGCGTTTACTGGGTAAAACTTGTAGAAGTGAACGATAAAGAAAGAGAAAAAACTAGGCGACAGTTAATAGATGAAGCAGCGCAACTGACGAAAATATTTAGCTCAATTCTTGAAAAATCTAAATAACTCCCAATTTTTCAACCTATGACTTATGATTTGTCTGTAATTTGATGCTTGAGATTTGAAATTTATTGGTTATTTGGTGCCTGTAATTTGTGGCTTATTAAGAAAACGGTATTTCTTATGTGAATATGAACGAAATCGATGCCTTCTAACATTAAAATTTGTTATTTAGAATTTGTTTGTTATTTGAGATTTGTTATTTGGGATTTGTTATTTGAGATTTAAGAGCCTTTAAAAACTGGTTTTCTCTTCTCTGCAAATGCCCTCTGTCCCTCTTTATAGTCACCGCTTGATTGCACCTCTAGAATCATTTGCCTTAGGGTTTCCTCATCGGCTGGGTCAAGCTTTTGATTCCTTTGCCATTTATTTATCATGTGTTTCATGGTCTTCATGGCAAGTGGGGCGTTAGAAGCAATCTCATTTGCGAGTGAGTAAGTGTATTCTTCAATCTCTGATGAACCTTTAACCTCGTTTACAAGACCGATACCTAAGGCTTTATTTGCATCAATTGGGTTTCCTATTAGAAACATTTCTTTTGAGTAGCCAATACCTATAAGGTTTAGAAATTTCCTGATTCCTGTATATGTGTAAATGACTCCTAATTTAGCAGGAGGCATCCCCAGCTTTGCACCTTCAACACAAACCCTGTAGTCACAGCTCACCGCTAACTCCAGGCCAGCTCCAAAAGCATGACCATTAATCATGGCAATAACAGGGTAGGGGAAGTTCTCGATGCTGTGTCCGGCAATGATCAGCGGATGATCACCCACATAGTCTCTCATCATGTCATTTTCACCAATTGCCGCAATGTCATATCCCGATGAAAATGCCTTTCCTCCAGCCCCGCGTAGTACAACACATCTCGCTTTTCCTTCCTTTTCGATTCGTTTGAGTTGCTTGTCTATTTTTAGAAGCATTGATGGAGTTACGAGATTTCTTTTCTCCGGTCTGTTAAGAGTTAACGTGCTTATCAAATCCCTTTCCTCTACAAGTAGTTCAGTAGGTGATGGCATGGTTTAATCTCCTTATTTTAATGAGGAATGTAGTTAGTATTGTTTCTTGTGTCAAAAATTAAAGGGGACGCAATCCTTTTTCGCGTTAAACCGGATACATATGCCCGACCCATAATAATCAACCTCAGACAGTCGAATTGTTAATGAGAAACACATTGAAGGGATTGCCCTTACATTCCGATGAATTAATTATGAATTTGAAAAGACCGTAGTGCAGATATTACACTAAGGACCGCAAAGACGTCCACCGAGAAAATTTAATTCCAAACAAAGGGTTGGGGCCCCTTTAATTATAGATCGGAATTGTGGAAGGGCTATCTATAGGTAATACTTGTAATAACGTTTACTTAAATTAATCATATTCACTAATTAATCATATTCACTAAAAAAGTAGAAGGGACTGGAGTAATTTGAGAATCTTTGTTAATATTTTTGCTTATAAATTAAGGAGAAGGGAATATGCCAGTATTTGAGTATGAATGCGATAAATGCGTAGAGAAATACAATTCAGATATTTCAAATTTGGTAAGAAAAGTAAATAAGACGAATGCAGCAAAATTACTGAAAAAGAACCCAGGTTTCAAATATATCGAAGCCTCCAACAGTAAAGATAACAAGATACATTTTTCAGTCGGAGACAGAGGTAAACCGAATACAAGGAGATTTCGTTATATACTTGATAAGGATAGAGTCTTGTGTCTCGAATTAAGGAATTTTCGTTTCAGCGAATTGATCTACAATAAGGAAGAAGAAAAGGATCTGAAGTGTCCATTGTGTAATAAAGGTGAGAATGTGAGAAGGGTTTTTTCTACATTCAAGGCCATCTTTGATGATAAGAATAAGCGGGCGCCCCGACCTGGTGATGAGCTGAGGTGGCATTTGGAATATAAACAGCAAAAAGATGAGGAAATCAAGAGTGAATGGGTAGGGCAGGATTATTTAAACCAATATTTCCAGAGATAGGGAGAGATCAAAATGCCTCTATATGAATATGAATGTTTGAGATGTAGAAGTAATCTTGAAGCTTCTTTGAAAAGTCTTGAGGAAAAGACGACGAAGAAAGGTGTATCTGATCTAGTAAGGAAATATCCTAATATTCATTATCTCTTGGTGATTGATCTCGATAATAAAAAGTTGTTGGCCGAATACGGGAAAAAGAAATCTAATGCTACTGATATGGATTTCTATCTTGATGATGGTTCAAAAATGGTATTGGTAAATATAGATAAATTCAGATTTTCAGTGCTTATCTTTGATAAAGAGGATGAAAAGAAGCTGAAGTGCTACTGCGGTGAAACTAAGAAGATAGAGAGGGTTGTTTCTAGCTTTGCATATACACATGATCTTTCTACAAGTATGCCTAGCCCAGACCTTTCTGGCTTGCCTCCCGAGGTGAGAGCAAAGACATTCATAAGTGATTACATAGAAGAAAAGGATAGACCGAAGGCAAATCGGTGACCATATTTTTTATTCGTAATGAGCCTTGGTGTAGAGACGCAAAATTTTGCATCTCTACTTTTTATATTCCTCTTTCTTGCGACCAAATCTTCTTCCGAGTTCTTCATAAATATCCTCTGGGGTGATTCGGAAATTGGCAAGTAATATCAGAGAGTGAAACCATAGATCGGCTACTTCGTAAATTATTTCATTGTTATTGTTGTTTTTAGCGGCTATAACGGCTTCACCTGCTTCCTCACCGATCTTTTTTAAAATACTGTCGATACCGTCCTTAAATAGTTTACTAACGTATGAACCCTCTTTCGGATTTCGCTTTCTATCGTCAACAACTTGATATACCTCATCCAACGTTCTACCACCTTTCATAGTCCCAAATGCGGGTGCGCCGCTGTTACTTTCTCCAAGGTTTGTAAAGAAGCAGGTTCGCTGACCAGTATGGCAGGAAACGCCCTTTTGATCGACTAATACGAGAATAGCATCTCTGTCACAGTCAAGGAAGATCTGTTTCACTTCTTGAGTGTTTCCCGATTCTTCACCCTTCTCCCAAATTTTTTTTCTGGACCTGCTCCAAAAATGTGTCCTGTTGTTGTCCTGGGTTCTCTCGATTGCTTCTTTATTCGCATAAGCTAACATAAGGACCTGTCCGTTTTCGGCATCCTGGACAACTACTGGCACTAGACCTTTCTCATCATACTTAATTTCATCAATTTTCATCACTTCCTCCGGTATTAATACTAACCAAGTTAAATACAAATTCCGAGGTCTATGATTTAATTTTTTCACGATTAACTTTACTAAAATTTGATTCTAGAATATATTTTATTCATAATCTAGCTTGATAATTCCTTGTAGTTTGCTACGGGGTTTCCGCCGTCATTGCAATGATATGAGAGACTGAGTTTGAAGGTCTGATGCCCTGGCGCTTGCTGCACGGTTATTCATTAGGCTTAAAGGAGACCAGATATGGCGAGAGTAACAATCGAAGATTGCCTTGCAAAAGTGGAAAACAGGTTTGCGCTATCCATTGCAGCTATGAAAAGAGCAAAGCAGATCGCTGAGGGAGCCGCTCCCCTTTCGCAAGAGACCGATAATAAGCCTATAGTACTTGCATTGAGAGAGATTGCCGAAGGAAAAGTAAAGGTTAAGTATCCAAAATCTTCAGAGAGAAAGTAGCTGTGGATGTTTCCTGATAAGGTTTTTTGCTTTTAAAATAACGTATGGAAATATCAATTGGTTTGATTTTTCATGGCCTGTAGTCTTTTTTCCCCCACTTACTCCCTAAGATCATTTTTAAAGGATTTCAATGTAAAATTCGAGTATTAATTTGGCGTTTTAGAATAATATCGTTATTGAATGTAGTTTAAATGTAATTTTAGCTCTGAAACGACATTAAATTTTGTAGATTTTTTGTAATGAATGTTCCATGAATTTATATCGAATGTGTCACCGTGAGCACTTCGACTTACTCAGTACAGGCTCAAGCGTGGCGATCTCATTTTTTTGTTTTAGATTGCTTCGTACCATTCGATCCTTCGTTAGTTCGACACTTCGATTAGACTGAGGGCCCACTACTCAGGGCTCAGGGTTCCTCTCAATGACATGAGAGACTGTTTGTTTATGTACTGAGACATTATAGTGTGCTACATGGAGTTTTCTATATAGGTTGGAATTCATCAGAATCAAATATAGGGTTTGACAATGATTAAGGTTGGAATAGATACGGGAGGAACTTTTACGGATTTTGTTTTTTTCAATGGAAAAGATCTGTTCACCCATAAAATACCCTCAACTCCCTATGACCCTTCTCAGGCTATCATTCAGGGGCTGATTGAGATTCTCGGAAATGAATTAAAAAAAACCGAAATTATTCATGGAACAACTGTAGGAACAAATGCACTGTTAGAGCGAAAAGGTGCAAGAGTGGCACTCGTAACTACAAAGGGGTTTGAAGATGTGCTGGAAATTGGAAGACAGAATAGGGGGGAATTATATAATCTCTTCTGGCAGCCCCGGGAGCCGCTCGTACAGAAAACGCTGAGGTTCGGACTAAATGAGAGAGTGGATTACGAGGGACGAATTTTAAAGAGGCTACAAATAGATGAGCTTAAAAAACTCTGTTATAGACTTAAAAAGTTAAAGGTCGAATGCATTGCAATCTCATTTCTTCACTCATACAAAAATTCCAAAAATGAAATCGATGCGGAGAAGATTCTGAGTTCTTTAGATATACCCATTTCCACTTCATCCAAGATCCTTCCGGAGTTCAGGGAATATGAAAGGACATCGACCATCGTTGCCAATTCTTACCTTCAGCCTAAGGTAAGGTCTTATATGAAATCGCTATCTGATAATCTCCCTGAATCTCGTGTGCTTGTTATGCAGTCGAGTGGCGGAGTGATATCCCCAAAGCAAGCTGGGGAGGAGCCAGTAAGGATTATATACTCAGGTCCTGCCGGGGGAGTGGTCGGAGGTTTTAAGATTTCTGAAAAGATGGGTTATAAGAGGATTATAACCTATGACATGGGTGGAACATCCACAGACATTGCGCTTTGTGACAGTTCTCTCATGTTCACCACGGAAAACCAGATCGATGGGATTCCTATTACGATTCCAATGCTTGACGTTGTAACAATTGGTGCGGGTGGCGGGTCGATCGCCTATGTTGATTCGGGAGGAGTGTTGAAGGTAGGCCCGGACAGTGCGGGTGCTGATCCAGGGCCTGCGTGTTATGCAGGAGGGAGTTTTCCAACGGTGACGGATGCACATGTCGTACTTGGCAGGATTAACCCCAAATGGTTTCTGGGAGGACGGATGAAAATATTCCCCGAGAAATCAAGATCAGCTCTCAGGAGACTTGCAAATAGACTGAATATGTCTCTTTTAAGGCTGGCGGATGGCATAATAAAGGTTTCAAACTCCAATATGGAGAGAGCCCTCAGGGTGGCCTCCATTGGGAGAGGTTATGATCCCAGGGATTTTGCACTTTTCTCCTTCGGTGGCGCCGGTGGGCTTCACGCGTGCGAACTAGCGATTGGATTGGGAATCAAGAAAGTAATTTCCCCGAAAGATCCCGGCGTATTCTCTGCCCTTGGAATGCTCATGGCCGAATCCTTCAAGGATTATAGCCAGACAATATTCTTAAGCGGAAGAGAGATCGATCTAGATTCGATAGAAAAGGGATTTAAGGCATTAGAGAAAAAGGCTATGGGTGATTTTCCGTTCGGAGAATTGAGATTCGATCGTTTTATCGATGCCAGATATAAAAGGCAGTCTCATGAAATAACAATACCTTTCAGTGATAGCTTTAGAAAGGTGTTTCATAGAACACATAAGAAAAATTATGGATATGAAAAATCACATGACGAAATTGAGATTGTTACACTTAGACTGAGGGCTGTGTTAAGGTCAAAAGGAAAAATTAAACTTCCGCTGTTAGACAACCCACAAAGAAAAATAATGTTT
>DASWID010000070.1 GCA_036397855.1 Thermodesulfobacteriota bacterium
CACTTGCCTGTTTGCTCATGATCCGGGTACAGCAAAAAGGTACTATCGGCCAAGTTTTCAGGTACAAACGTTGACGAATATTTTAGAGTAGTGACGCCCGCTGCAGTGCCTTGTTAGGCCTATTCGTAAAGATTCATTTACAGGAACATTCCACCTGAGGCCTCAATTCGCTGTGCGTTAACCCAGCGCCCTTCTTCAGAGCAGAGAAATGCAACAACGCCTCCTATGTCATCAGGCAAACCTACGCGACCCAATGCGGTTTGTGAAGCATATATCAAGGAGTTATGAGGACTGACAGGTGAAGCAGGCTGGTTCATGCGCCATCGCTTCAGAAAGCTTTTAAAACGGAAGTTGGGAAAGCGGGAATAACTGAACAGGCTTCTTTCCATACGTTGAGACACAGCTTTGCCACGCACCTGCTTCAAACATGTCCTGAGCAACGTCGAAGGGACGGTTATGACATTCGGACTGTGCGGGAATTGCTAGGGCATAAGGACGTGAAAACGACAATGATCCTTCGACTGCGCTCAGGACAGGTTTACACGCACGTTCTGGATCTAGGAGGACTGGCAGTGCGTAGCCCAATTGATATGCTTTGATCACAAGATGGTGGGTGGGTTGCCCTTACGCAGGGACATAACATTCTTATCTCCCTACTCAATTTCAAGTATAATAACCTCTCTTATTCGGCGCGTTGTCAACCCCCGGCGTTTACGGAGGATTTCCTTCCGAATATCTAGCCCTCGCGATTGGGGGTACCGAGGATGTGGGATTTCGGCGGCAACATCACGTTGTCGAAGTTTTGCGTGAACATAGCGGCAGCGAAGAAGGCCACCGCCCGCAATGTCTCCGTACCGACATTCGCGAGGTCGTGCTTTACCCCTGTCGGGAGGACAAAAACGCTGCCGGGACCGACGAGATGAGTAGTACCGTCTTCCAGGAACAGCTTGCCGGCACCCCCGATGATGTATTGCGTCTCCTCAGTGGCGTCAGTGTGCCAGCCGAGCCGTCCACCAGGCTCGATCTCGTAGACGATAGTCGATGACTGGGTCGCGCCGTGGCCTCCATAGACCGCGAAAGCACCAGCCCAGCGGACCGATGTGTCATCCTCTGCCCAAACCTTAGTACGCTCGAGTTTGTCGGACGCGACGACCGGATTCATAATGCTGTTCCTCCCATGACGTTTTTGATGACAGACGTTGGACAATTCTCCTGGCGGTGTAAGTGAGTCAACTGCATTTGTAGTTGCGCATTGGTTTATAGGAAATCGGTATTCTCTGCAAGGCCCGCTGCTTATTATCCGGAATTACCTCCGCATAATCATCCCAATATCGGATGTTTTACAGAAATCCTTGCCCTTTTTTTCTTAAAATATAATTTAAAAGCTCGTCTAAGTCAATCGCTAGAAGAAAAATTGTGAAACAACATCTTAAGAAACTCCTCGATCGAGTTCGTGAGATCATAAGACGCAAGCGCTACTCTTTTCGCACTGAGAAGAGTTATGTCGCCTGGAACCTGCTTATTCTACTGTCCAATTATAGTATATCAAGACAAGAGGTATTTGATGTTGTTTTTGTAGCAACCCTAATAGACAACGGTGTGGATGGGATAACTACTAGAAAAGCAAACCGCTTTAGTAAGTTCGAATTTCTCGAGATTCTAAACCCTTTGGAATAAAAGAGTCGTTATACCTGCCGAAGTTGCTTCTCTTGTTGAAAACTGCTTTTTAATCAGAAGGGTAAGAAAAGCGTGAGGGGAAAATCCCGAGGCAGTGTCTAATTGAATTATCCGCTCTTTAGCATGTACCAATTGTGCATGACTGGGGCGGTATGTTTCTTTATAGTATGTTCATGATTGCCGTTCATGGTTCGACAGGCTCACCACGAACGGCTTATCTCAAGTGCCGTTCGCCCTGAGCACAGTCGAAGGGCGCGACGGTCCTAATAAACCCTTTGTTTAATACGGCCCTTTTAAAGGTAATTGGCAGTAGCAAAGAATTTGAGCCCGTTTTAACTCACTGTTGCTTTCTTTTTTTCCTTTTTCAAGCTGAAGGTAAAATCTCTGTTCTTATCGACATCGATTACAATCGAATCTCCGTCTTTAAAGGTGCCTTTTAAAATATCTGTTGCAAGGGGATCCTGAATTAATTTTTGTATTGTTCGCTTTAGCGGTCTTGCTCCATATACTGGGTCGTAGCCCTTTTCAGCGAGTGCTTCTTTCGCATTGTCGGTGAGTTCGATCGAAATTTTTCTTTCTTCCAGCCTCTTTCTCAGGTGCTCAAGTTGAATGTCAACAATTTCTTTTATTTGCTCCATTCCGAGAGGTCTAAAGATGATGGTTTCATCTACCCTGTTGAGGAATTCGGGTCTGAAAGAGCTTCTCATAACCTCCATTACCCTTCTCTGCATCTCCTCTTCGTCGTTAATTAACTCTTGTATGAAGTGGCTTCCGAGGTTGGAGGTCATGATGATTATAGTGTTTCTGAAATCGACCGTTCTCCCATGGCCATCGGTTAATCGCCCATCTTCGAGTATTTGTAGCAGTATATTGAAAACATCATGGTGGGCTTTTTCGATTTCGTCTAAGAGTATCGCAGAGTAAGGGCGCCTTCTTATGGCTTCTGTCAATTGTCCCCCCTCTTCGTATCCTACGTAACCGGGAGGGGCACCTATTAACCTTGAAACGGTGTGCTTTTCCATATATTCGCTCATATCAATCCTGACCATAGCGGTTTCATCGTCAAACATAAATTCTGCAAGAGCCTTAGCAAGTTCAGTTTTTCCCACTCCCGTAGGACCTAGAAAGATGAAAGAGCCAATTGGTCTATTAGGATCGGAAAGCCCCGCGCGGGACCTCCTTAGTGCATTGGAAACAGCCTGGATGGCTTTATCCTGTCCCACAACCCTTTTTGAAAGCCTTTCTTCCATGTGTATAAGCTTTTCAATTTCTCCTTCCATCAGCTTAGAAACTGGAATACCTGTCCATTTGGATACGATCTCTGCGATGTCTTCTGCGTCAACTTCCTCTTTAAGCATCTTTTTTTCTTTTTGAATCTCCGCAAGCTCGGTACTAAGATTCTCTAGTCTCTTGTTCAGATCTGGAAGTTTTCCGTATAGAAGTTCGGAGGCAGTAGAAAGATCACCATTACGTTGCGCTCTTTCAGCTTCCATCTTTACGCTGTCAATCTCTTCCTTTATGGACCTGATGTTTGCGATATGCTCCTTTTCCCTTTTCCAATGGGTCACTAAGCCATTTACGTCCTCTTTTTGGTTTGCGATGTTTTTTTCAATGAGTTTTAGTTTGTCCTCCGAAGCTTTGTCCTTTTCCTTTTTAAGCGCCTCTTTTTCAATCTCTAGTTGCATTATGCGCCTTTGCTTCTCATCAATCTCAATTGGCATTGAATCGATTTCCATTTTTAACCTCGCTGCGGCTTCGTCAATCAAGTCAACTGCCTTATCCGGGAGGAATCTTCCGGTTATATATCTGTTGGATAGAACCCCGGCGGCAATCAATGCTTCATCTTTTATTTTAACACCATGATGAACTTCATATTTTTCTTTCAGTCCTCTTAGAATAGAGATGGTTTCTTCTACTGTAGGTTCGTCGACGAAAACCTGCTGAAATCTTCTCTCAAGAGCGGCGTCTTTCTCAATGTGTTTTCTGTATTCATCTAGAGTAGTAGCTCCTATGCAATGGAGCTCGCCCCTAGCCAACGCTGGTTTAAGCATGTTGGATGCATCAATTGCACCCTCTGCAGCTCCCGCTCCGACTATTGTATGAATTTCATCTATGAATAATATTATCTCTCCCTCTGAGGATGTTACTTCTTTCAAAACGGCTTTGAGCCGCTCTTCAAATTGGCCCCGATATTTGGCTCCGGCAAGAAGAGATCCTATATCTAATGCGACGAGCCGCTTGTTCTTCAATCCCTCCGGCACATCACCATTCACTATTCTTTGTGCCAGCCCCTCTACTATAGCGGTCTTTCCTACTCCAGGCTCACCAATGAGTACTGGATTATTTTTTGTCCTTCTGGACAGTACCTGTATAACCCTTCTGATTTCATCATCGCGTCCTATGACAGGGTCGATCTTCCCCTGCCGTGCAAGTTCAGTAAAGTCCTTTCCAAATTGCTTCAGGGATTGAAAAGTGTCTTCGGGTGTTTGACTTGTAATAGCTTGGCCGCCTCTTACCTCTTTCAAAACCTTAATGATGTTATCCCGGGTGATTCCGTTCTTTTTAAAATCGTTTTTAATATCACCTATGGCATGTTGCACAATACCAAGGAGAAGATGTTCGGTGCTAACGTATTCATCGCCCATTGATTTGGCTTCTTTCTCTGCTCTGCTAAATGACTGGCTTGCTTCGCGGCTAAGATAGACCTGGTCTGTACCGCCATCAACCTTCGGCAGTTTGGCGAGCTCCTTTCGGGCTAATCCTCTAATTATTTGAGGATTAACACCGATCTTTCCCAGAATTTCATTTGGAATGCCTTGTTCTGCTAAGAGCGCAAGTATTAAATGTGGAATATCAACTATCTGGTTTCTTTCAGTTTGGGCGATGGACTGAGCTTCTGAAAGTGCTTCCTGCGCTTTTATTGTAAGTTTGTCGAATTTCATGTATTGATACCTCAGAGTTATTTGTTACTATTCTAAAATATTACTAATTTGATAAAAATCAAGGAAGCCCTGATTATGAACTTTAATATGAGAGGCTTCAACTAAAATAGAAATTAGTCATTTAAGTCTATCTTTACAAACGTTCAAAATTAGGTATATATACACACCACTTAAAGTCAGGAGGGTACCATGGCTGTCGCAAGAGTAACTGAAGTGATTGGTTCTTCCGAGAAGTCTTGGGACGATGCGGTTAAAAATGCTCTCGCTAGAGCAAACAAGACTCTCAGGGGTCTTACCGGTATAGAGATAACAAAGATGAACGCCCACATAGAAAAGGGGAAAATCAAAGAGTATAGAGCTCACGTAAGAATCACATTCATTTTAGAGGGCTAATTACTTCTAACTTTATTACCTGTGTCACATTCTGTTTGTTTTTTTAGATTAGTCCGTTAAGCGATGAACAGTATTCTTTTATACGTTCAAATAAAGGTTGATAAAATTCCCTTAGGATCTATGATGGTTTATTATCTCTAGATTCTAAAAGTGCAATTACTTTTATTGAGACTATTGTTATTCTTCTGGTACTTAAGAACTTAACTTTCTTAATTTCTACTAAGATATTTTTAAGTGAGGTTAATAAAATTGAAAGTCGATGAAATAAAAGAGGTTGGCGTAATAGGGGCCGGAACAATGGGTTCGGGGATTGCTCAAGTCGTGGCGAGTAGTGGAAGGAAAGTGGTTTTAGTTGACGTGTCTGAAGCTAGCCTTGATAGGGGCATAAAAACCATAGAGAAGAGCCTCGCCAGGATGGTAAAGAAGGGGGACATTGCGGAAAGCGATAGCCGAGCTATAGTATCAAATATTCAAGCGACAACTAGTTTTCAGGATTTGTCAGGCGTGGATATGGTTGTTGAAGCGGTTTTTGAAGAAATAGGGGTAAAAAAGGAGACTTTTAAGAAGCTTGATGAATTCACAAAGCCGGAAATAGTTCTTGCCACAAACACGTCTTCGCTTCCAATTGTAGAAATTGCTATAAGCACAAAGAGACCGGACAGGGTGGTGGGAATGCATTTCTTTAATCCCGCGCCAATAATGAAGCTGGTAGAGGTTATCAAGTCGTTAACAACTTCCGATGAAACTGTACAGATTGCGTATGATTTTAGCAAAGCCCTCGGTAAGGAGCCGGTGAAAGGAAAAGATATGCCTGGATTTATAGTCAATCGTATTCTTATGCCAATGCTCAATGAAGCTGTATTTACTCTACAGGATGGGGTTGGAAGTGCTGACGATATAGATAAGGCCATGAAACTGGGCACAAACCAACCTATGGGTCCCCTTGCTCTGATTGACTTAATAGGGCTTGACGTAACACTTGATGTTATTGACGTCTTGTACAAAGAATTTCAGGATTCAAAATACCGTGCTGCTCCCCTTCTAAGACAGATGGTTCGTTCGGGTCGGTTGGGTAGGAAGAGTGGAAGGGGCTTTTATGAATATTGAGCAAGATTAGTTGCTAAGTATAGTGGGATTAAAAGATTATCATATTTCTTTATCTCTGGATTTCCGAACTTAGCAAAGTCCTTACATAGATTTTGAATTTTGTCGTTGCAGTTAATTTTCGTTTCTATCGTATTAGATATTTTAGATTAAATAACCTCTTCGGCATAACCTTCTGAAGCCCTAAATGTGAATTTAAATAGGTCCGCCGTCGAAACAATTCCAACCAATTTTCTCTTGTCCATAACTGGTAGGTATCGTACATTCTCCTGGTACATCACCCTCAACACGTCCTCCACATCGTCTTCTGCCTGTGCACACTTAATGCTCTGCGTCATAACATCCTTGATCTTTGTGGTTTCTAGATCTTTGCCTGGGGCTACCACTCGGGTCAAGAGATCATGTTGTGTAAATATACCAAATGCAGGGCCCTCAATTTGGACAACGATGGCGCCGATGTCCTTGTCAGCCATGATCTTAACTGCTTTACTTAACGGAGTATTCTGATCGACTGACACTACATCTTTTGTCATTATCTCATTTACCTTCATAATGCTTTTTACCTCCTAATCTTTTTCATTTAATAATAAAATACATGATTTTCACAGGTTATAAATTTTATATCAATAGCAATTAATTTATAAGATTCTATCGTTGACAAAGATCTATTAGAGTGGATAATTATTCCCCGGCTGGTCATTAAATAAACATGCTTTTGGAGTATCATTATGAAATTTGAGTTTATTAATTACGAACGACAACCCAACGAGATTGGGATTCTTACGATTAATCGCCCAAAGGTCCTGAATGCACTGAGTTGGCAATCACTTAGAGAACTAAAGGTGTTCCTAGAGGATATCCTTCCAAAAGAGAATTTGAAAGCACTATTAATCACAGGCGCAGGCGACAAGGCATTTGTTGCAGGCGCTGACATAGCAGAAATGAACAACATGAAGGATAGGGAGTTCCAGGAATATGTTGATTTTGCCCATAGGGTTTATGAACTCATAGAAAATGATCCGAGTCCATGCATTGCGGTCATAAACGGTTATGCACTTGGTGGAGGGTGTGAACTTGCTCTAGCTTGTGACATCAGGATTGCATCAGATAAAGCCAAACTTGGATTTCCTGAAGTAAGACTTGGGATATTTCCAGGTTGGGGTGGAACACAAAGGGTTACGAGAATACTAGGTCTTGGAAAGACAAAGGAGTTGGTCTTCACAGGAGAGATGATTGATGCACAAGAAGCCCTAAGGATTGGTTTGGTAGAGCGGGTGGTGCCACATGACAATCTTATGGACGAGGCGAGAAATCTAGCCCATAAGATTGCGAAGAACGGACCAAGGGCCGTTAGGATGGCGAAGACGGCAATCAACTCCGGATCTGAAATGGATTTGCAAAGGGCTCTCCTTCTCGAGAAAACGCTTGTGTCATTGTGTTTCGATTCCGAGGACAGGGTGGAGGGTATGACTGCATTTCTTGAGAAAAGAGAACCGAATTTCAATGGTAGGTAATTAACAAGCTTGAACGTAAATTAAACCTATTTGTACATAAGGAGGTACCTAGAATGTCAAAAGATAAAACTCCGTTTTCTGACTTATTCGATACTATCGAAAAGCAACGAAAGGAGATGGAGAAAGTCATGAAGCCATTTCTTGATCAAATCAAAAAAACCAAGGATGTGGCTGGACCAATCTTAGAGTTTCAGAAAACTTTCCTCGAAAAATCGATGGAGCTTCAAAAATCTCTGATGCATCATGCCATAGAAACTACTGGTAAGATCTTTGAGCATGTCGGGGAAGAGCAGAAAAAGCAGTCAAAAGAATCGGAGAGAATTATGGAAGGTGCAGGCGTTCCTAGCCAGGTAAAGGATTATGTTAAAAGTGTACAAAAATTACAGGAAAATTGGCTGGAGCAGCTACAAGCCACAACCAAGATGATGGAAGATTTTCTCAAAAGTAGTGAAACGAAGCGAAAGTAAAAGCGACAAATGGTTCAATGTTGTGACAATATCGATTGCGAATTAAAGAACTTTTTATAGCAGTGCTGATTCATTTGCTTAATTGTTGCGTAAACCATACCATTCAGTAGCAGCCGCTGATAATTTGAAAATCTCCCATTATATGCCTTTGGTTTATAATTTTTTGCCGATCGACGGTCATGTATCGCTTTTTTCATGCAGATAAACTTTGGTCCTATACGTGGTTATTGATTGGAGTTTTGTTCAACTAAGAAATAAGCTCTCTCCAGGTCTTCCAAGCAAGTTCATGTTGTTTTAATATATTAGTCCATGTAAAGGATGGTATTACAAAAGAGTTCCCATCTACTGATTTTAATCTGTCGGTCAGTCTGCTAATCCTATCTTTGTTTTTGTCAGTTATTTCGGCTCTCCATCTACCCACAAAAATCCAGATTAAGGGGTTTATGGTTTTAATTAATTTAAAATCGGAAAGGAGTCCTTCAACTGCTTGTTCAACTTTTTTCTCATCGGGTTGTTCTATGCTATATCTAGATATAATCATGCATATTGGCTCGAGATCGTAAACTGATCTTGGTTCGTTGTTTTTTCGCATGACGCAATGCTATCTCCCATGCTGTTGAAGGTTAAATATCTATTACGGAGATGTGATTAGTTTACTGAAATTTTGAACTGTTAGGAAATACTATATAATCCAAACCCCGTTAGTTTCGTTACCGATAGATTTAATGAGAAAAGTCCAATAATTGCATTTATGAATTTCAAATCGTATTGTTTTTCATCAAGAAGCCCGGCGTCAAGCTATGGGGCATCGGTACCCGAAAATCGGTCTCTCATGTCATTGTCAGAAACCCCTGAGAGACATCGAAGGGGATGAAGCAACCGAAAACGGAAAAAATGAGATTGCTTCGGGATAAAACTCCTCGCAAAGACAGAATGGGAGCAAACCCGGATGCCACCGACTCTCCGCCAGCAGCGTGCGGGGGCAGGCCTTGTCGGGGATCCGGAGGCGAAAGAATGGATTCCCGCTTACAATCCGCCCGAATGACTGGTTGTGAGATTGCTTCACTTTCGGAATTTATTCTCAGCGAGTCGAAGGGCAAATTTCACAGCAACTCTGGGATTTCCTGTCATCGCGAGGATATCGAAGCGATCTCCTGCCTAAGTTGAATGAATATTAGCGCGGCAAGCAACATGAAGTTATCAAGCTAAATTTGATAAAGACTTAAATTAATCTGCGTAACTGAAGAAAGGTTTCTGTGTTGTGAATTTATCTGTTATTACTTTTGCAACTGCGAATTAACTACTTGACAACAATATATTATTTATATAAATTAATATTCAGAAATTAAAAATACTCATTTTATCATTTTTTAAGTTTTATGAATGATACTATTAAGTTAACTCGCTTCCCAACTGGATAAATTTCCTCTGCTATGAATCTGACAATCTGTTTCATCAGGATTTCTAATTCTTATTTATAAACGTGTATAAGCAATTGCGAAGCAATGGCTGCTTCTGAAAATCTAGAGGATGTAGAAACAGATGTGAATATAAAGGTGGAAAAACTTAAAGGAGGAAGAGAAGTGCTATGGGACTAAATAGAGAATATATAGGACGTGAGTATGACCCTATCATTCATACTGTAACTGAACAAGAAATTAAAGAATATGCATGGGCTATCGGTGCTCGTAATTTGAGTTACTTTAATTATAATGGGGCCCTGAGTCCAATTGCTCCTAAAGGCATGGCACCACCGAGTTATGCGGTTGTATACGAATTGCCAATACTTGAGAAACTCTGGGCCGATCCGGATCTTCATGGTGGGGAAGAGCAAGCCAAAAGAAATGTTCTGATGCTTGTGCATGGCTATCAAGAGATGCGTTTTTACAAACCTATCAGACCTGGTGACAAGCTCATATTTAGAATCAAAGTAACCGATATTGAAGATAAGGGAAGCGGTGAATTATTGATTTTCAACGCGGTAACTACAGACGAGTCTGCAAACAAGGTTGTGGAGTCTGATTGGGGTCTTTTTATAAGGGGTATCGGTAGTGGAAGACAACCCGAAAGGAAAACGAAGAGTGAACATCCTCCATCGGGTGGTGAAAGTCCTTTAGCATTTAGGAAGATAATCAGAGTTCCACTTGATATTACTTATAGATATGCTGAGGCTTCACATGACAAAAATCCCATACATATCGATGAGGAAGTGGCTAAGAAAGCGGGACTTAAGGGTATTGTAGTTCACGGCCTATGTACGATGTCGATGGCGATGAGGGCAATAATAGAATGTTACACCGAGAGCGATCCCACGATGCTGGTACAGTTGGGTGTTAGGTTTTCTAGCCCGGTCTATCCTGGAGATACATTGGTTGTGGATGGATGGGAGTTAGGCAAAAAGGCAGAAAATACAATCCTAGGCTTTGAGGTATGGCGCCGTGACGATAATGTTAAGGTTATAAAAGGCGGTACGGCCGAGGTTACTATTTAATTTTTCCAGGTAGATAGCTTTCGATAATAGTTTCAAGACTTAATTTAATAGGACAGAATCAGCTGGCGCGGCTTTCTCTTGTATCCCACCAGAGGTTTTATCTTCGTTAATCTCATATTCTAAATCATATCTGCCATAACCAAAGAGTTTTACCTCGAGAAGTTCGAGTAAATCTGAGAGAGTTTCCTTGTTTAGAGCTGATATCAGGCGTGCTTGGTGTGCTTTCTTAAGTCTATTTATGGTTTCAATTGTAGCAGAGTCTATTTTATTGAACACAATGATTCTAGGTATAGATTCATAGCCTGTGCTTTCTAATATCTTATCAACTGAATCAATCCTTTCGTCCAGAAGTGGATCACTAGCGTCTGCTACATGCACGAGTAAAGAGGATTCACCCATTTCTTCAAGGGTTGCCCTGAATGCTTTTATCAGTTCATTCGGCAAGTTTCTTATAAATCCTACGGTATCTGTAACTAATATTTCTCCTTTACCCGGTAATATTAGTTTTCTGGTCGTAGGATTCAGGGTTGAAAAAAGCTTATTTTCAACAACAGCGTTACTTTTTGTGAGGGTGTTAAAGAGTGTAGATTTCCCAACATTCGTGTACCCGATCAATGTTACGGTCGGTATTCCGGTTTCTGTTCTTTTCTTCCTTGTATGTTCACGTCTCTTGCTTATCTCCTCTATTTGCCTTTCGAGGTGTTCTATCTGTTGTCTTAATCGTCTTCTTTCTTCTTCAAGTTTTTTTTCGCCTGGACCCCTTGTTCCTATTCCACCTGCAAGTTGAGATAGCTCGATGCCTCTTCCGGTCAGCCTTGGTAGCAGGTAACGGAGCTGCGCTAATCGGACCTGGATTTTACCTTCACTTGTTACTGCATGTCTTGCGAATATCTCAAGTATCAATTGCGTTCTGTCAATTACGCCTAAATTTGTCTTTTCGGATATTGATTTTACTTGCGCAGGGGTTAATTCTAGGTCAAAAACAAGTGAATCTGCACCTAGCTGCCTGGCCCTCAGAATAACCTCTTCCGATTTTCCTTTTCCGATAAGATATCTTGGGTCTATCTGTTTTCTACCCTGAATTGTTTTATCTAATACTACTTTGTCCGCAGAGATGGCAAGAGATTCAAGCTCTTTAATTGAATTTTGCGCATCAACCCGGGAATTCGTATACACTCCTATAAGGAAAACACCCTCTTTTTCTCTGTGTCCGCCGATTTCGAAGAATGATCTTTCGTTGTCATATTCAATATCTGTTAGAAACTCTTCAAAATTAATATCTATGCGTCCCAGGTCGTTGTAGTCTATTATCTCCCACATCTTCCCGTCAGTATTCGGCGGGAGGATATGAGCTATTTGAAACTTCCCCGGAATTCCACCGTCTCTTACTTCAAGCACCCCTATAAGGTCTAGTCTTTCTTTCAACAGGGTTACAAGGTCAGGGTGTGATAAAATGGAGTCTTTTAGATGCGTGTGAATAAGCCGATAGCCTCTAAGTCTATACTTCGCCTCCCTTGAACGTTGGAGTTGATCAAAGGGCACTTGAAAGGAATCGCCAATAAAAACAATCTCTATTTTCCCTTTCCTGTTTATTAAAACTGTTATGCTTTTATTTATTTCCTTCGATAAACTTGAAAGTGTCCTTCCAAGCTCTAAGGTGATGATTTCTCTTGGGGGTATCCTTCTCTTATATAGCCTTGAGAGGTTTCGAATATGGCTAGATTTAAGACCTGAAATATTTCCTAGAATTTTTTCTATACTAAGATTCCTCCGCGTTCAGAGCGAAATTAAGATTACAAAAATTATAACCATCATTAACTCTAAGTACAAGGAAGAGAGTGGCAACTTCAACATGATTTAACTCGCGAATTCCCTGTTGCTTGCTGCGGTACTGCTCATTCAATGTAGGTAGTAGATCGCTTCGATATCCTCGCGATAACAGTCAACCCCGGGGCTTATTGCGAAATTTACAACGCAAATTGAAGCAATCCCATCTTTTTTCACCTGTTTAGGATTCCCTCGTCCCCTTCGACCCTTCGATCTTTCGTTATTTCTCAACACTCAGGACTCAGGACTCCTCGCAACAACCGAAGAGACTGTCTGTTTATGTTCTGATACCCTGCAGCTTGCTGCAGGGTTGTTCATTTGTAAACCGTTAATTTATGAAATAAATTTAACCAATAAGTATTTTTGATGATTTCTAGCTTTCTTATTTTGCCTGCTCAATGGGAGAAGCTTTATGCAAGATTTTCGCGAAAAAATATTGAACATTGCTGATAGAAAGAAGCAAATTAGTAATAAAAGATCGATTGAGCCCGAAGGTAATAATTTGAGTATCAATTTGAAAGAGGTTATGAACATTCTATATGGTAAAACCGAACTAGGTGTCAATATCTACAATGAAGTGATTAATGGTGGAGGACTCTCGATATTTAGGCTACCAGAGGAACTGTTACAGGTATTTCTAAATGTGCCTGGGAAACAGATCGGATTTTGCCTAATGTCAGATATTAAATTTGTCCTTTTTATTGGGGAAGTTCCGGATGAGGTTCTTGTCTTAGGGAAGAAAAGACAATCTTCCGGGAGTAGAGAGCCCTTTGTCACAAGAGCCATACAGCTGATAAGAATTAAATTTGAACGCTCGGGAAATATTTATAGCTATGAGGATAACACAGGGTCTTTGATCGATCCCGATGAAATAATTATTCATATAATTAAGTGGGCAGTTACCTGATTAATGGCTAGGGATGTAGCACCACATGAGTTAGAGAGGCAAGGATTACGATAGATGCAATTAATCCAATTATGCCCAGTATGTATATGAACCCTTCCTTTTCGTTATTTTTCATGGGAGCCTAATTATAACCAAGCCGGGTATTTTGTAAACAGTACTGAATACTATAGTTGCTTTGTTAGTTTTTTTTGTTTAATTTAAATGTATGATTGAATATATAATTCCGTTTTTTAGACCTCCTAGCGAAGGTAAAAGCTTCATCCTGCAGGCGACAATTGGCTGTTCCCACAATGAGTGCACTTACTGTGCCATGTACAGAAAAGATGAACAGAGGTTTCGCGCTCGCCCTATGGCTGAAATAAAAAAAATTATAGATGAGGCGTCTGAATTCGGTCACATTACTGACCGTGTATTCATTGGTGATGGTAATGCCCTAGTACTTTCGCAAAAAAAGCTTGTCGAGATTCTTGAGTATCTTAATTTGAAATGTGTCAGACTTGCGAGGATAAGAATGTATGCAAATGTTGGGGATATAATAAGAAAGGGGGTTGATAAACTCAAGGAGCTAAGAAATCTAGGTCTGGATATGGTATACATAGGATTTGAAAGTGGTGACGATGTAGTTCTGGAGAGAATCAGGAAGGGCGCAAATTTTGAGGAAACCGTTAGGGCATCAAGGGTGCTCAAAGAGGCAGGCATTAAAAACTCTGCAATGGTTCTTCTCGGTGTCGGCGGGTTAGATAGGAGCCGTGAGCATGCTTACGCTACCGGAAAACTTCTTACCGATTCTGATCCAGAATACGTAGGGGCGTTATCACTCCAATTGAGACCGGGAGCACCGATTTACAAGGAATGGGAAGAAGGTAGATTTAAACTTCCTGATAAGTTTCAAATGATACAAGAACTTGAAATAATGGTGGAGAACACAATTCTTACCGACGGTTATTTCTTTTCAAATCATATTTCCAATTATCTACCAATAAAGGCAAAATTCCCGCGTGACAAAGAGAGCGTGCTTTCTAGAATTAGAGAGGTTTTGGAAAGTAAAGATGAAAAGTATCTTCGTCCCGATTTCTACAGGGACGTTATAAATCAATATTAGAAATGAGTCCGCAAATTACAAATCGCAAATGCCAAATCTCAAACAAATCCAAAATACAACCCCCAAAATTTTGCGATTTGTGATTTCTTGGTTGGAATTTGTTTGTAGATTGGTGCTTGGAATTTGGTTAATATAGCCTGTCCATTGTGGATGAATAGCAACAAGTAAAACTCTTAAAGGGGAGTTAAGATGAAACGGATTGGTACTATTTCTCCGGTTTGGGGTTGCAGTGTTGATGACTTGAGAGCGCTTGCGAGGATTGCTGAGAATGCTGGTTTTGAAGGCATATTCTCTCCAGAGGTGCCGCCTTATAGTGCACTTGCCAACGCACAGGTTTTTGCAGAGGCTACTTCAAAAATAAAAGTGGGCACTTGGATCACTAATATTTATATGCGCCACGCTGTGGTTGCAACAGGCGAAGCTTTGACAATTCAGGAGATTTCGGGGGGAAGGATGATTCTGGGGTTGGGGGTGAGCCATAAACCAGTAAATGACCGCTATGGAATCGATATGGGTGACCCAGTCGAGGTAATGAGGAATTATGTAAATGCTGTTAAATCATTCGCGGATGGAAGCTCTCCGCTTCTTACTATTAAAAGGCAGCTTCCTAAATTGCCCGTTTATATCGCGGGTCTCACAAAGGGTGCGGCTCAATTAGCAGGTGAGGTTGCAGATGGTATCATGCCCTATCTGGCAACACCTGAATATATCAAAAAACTAAAAGCATACGTTATTGAGGGAGCAAATAAGGCGGGACGTAATCCATCTGAAATAGATACTACTAGTGGTATACCATCGTATATATCCGACGATCTGGAAGCTGCACGTAATGCTGGAAAGCGGGGGTTGAGTGGTTACGCTAGGCTTCCATTTTATCAGAGGATGATTAGGAATATAGGTTTTGGAGAAGTTGTTGATAAGATACAATCTGGCGAAAATCCTGCCGAAGCCTTTTCGGATGAATTGTTAGATGCCATAGCCTTGGTTGGTCCCCCGGATCGAGCCAGATCTAGATTGGAGGTACATAGAGCGGCAGGAGTTGATCTGCCAATAATAGTTCCAGGTCCAGTAGGAAAGCAGAGTAATGTCGAGGTCATGCAGATAACAGTTGAGACCTATTCTGATTAATTTCATCTATCTCGAAGGGTATCCATGTAGCTTAATATAATTTTTTTAATGAAATGTTGAAGAAAAAAGGTTTGCCTACCAGTCTCGCTGGTGGGATTTGATCATACGAGCAAGTCTCGTTTCCTACCCATATCAGATATGTATTAAATATTTTAGAGCAGAGGATAGCTTTAGCCCTCCATGTATAGTCACTTAATGAGATCAGCAGAAATTATAATAAACTGAACGTTTCCCTTAGGACCCTTCTCTTGATTTTTCCATTAGCGGTTTTGGGAATAGAGTCTATGAATACTACCTCTCTAGGGCATTTGTATTTAGCAAGATGTAAATGAGTATAGTCTAAAAGCTCTAGTTTGAGTTTTTCTTGGTCGTGCTTTGTTTCTTTAGGTACTACGAAGGCAGTTGTAATTGTTTTATCCTTATCAACTGTAATCCCTGCGACGGCACATTCGCTGACTTTAGGGTGCTCGTTTAAGACCCTCTCGACCTCATGGGGGGAAACTCTGTATCCAAAACTTGTAATCAGGTCATCTTCACGCCCTACTAGCCAATAATAGCCGTCTTCATCTTTACAGAAATAATCTCCGCTTATAAACCAATTGTCCTTAAACATTTGATAGGTTTCTTCGGGTTTATTCCAATAACCAAGCATGATGCCTGGGTCATTTTTTGGTGTTGCTAGAACGCCTGTTTCGCCAATGCGTACCTCATTGCCATCTTCATCCAATAGTGTTGATAAATGACCAGGTTGTGGTTTACCAGGAGAACCAGGCTTTATGTTCATACCAGGCATATTTGAAAGATAGTAGCTGAACTCACTCATCCCGAGTCCATCGTAGAGTTCTACCCCTAATTTTTCTTTCCATAAAGTAAATAATTCTTCGCTCAGATGTTCACCTGCACTTAGGGCATGGTTTAAACTGGATAGGTCTGTATTGATTCCTTCTGCTATCCGAAGCATTTGTCTGTAAACCGTTGGCACTGCCATAAATACGTTCACCCGGTACTTTGTTATTAATTCAAAAAACTTCTTAGGTTCGTGTTCTCCCCCATATATAACAGTTGCACATCCATGACGCCATGGGTCCAAGAAACCGGTTCCTAGCGTGTATGTCCAATTTAATTTCCCTGCATGTAAGACCGTATAATCGGGTCTTAACGCCTGCCAGAATAATGCGGCAGGGTCATGAGCAATCAACGCACGCTGTGCATGTACAACACCCTTTGGATAGCCTGTTGTTCCAGACGTATAACATATGTACGCCATATCGTTTGAATTGGTTTCTGGCGCATCAAGTTCAGTATTGCATTTAATAGCTAGTTCGTTGAAGTCGATACAGCCAGAAGGAATAGGTGAGCCCACAATAATAACTTCGTTGAATGCCTTATGCTTTCCCATGTTCACTTCCACTTCTTCAAAAAGGTCAGGGGTTGTTATAACTGCTTTTGCTCCGCTATCGTCAAGTATGTAGCCGATTTCTTCAGAAGTAAGCATTGAGCTTGATGGAATCGGGACTGAGCCTATCTTAATAGCTCCCAAAAAGGCCAGTGGAAATTCGGGAATGTTAGGTAGACGGATTATTAATCGGTCGCCCTTTTTGAAACCAAGCGATAGAAGAGCATTGCCAATTTGATTAGTGAGGTTAGATAGCTCCAGGAATGTAAATTTTCTTGATTCTCCATATTCATTTTCCCAGTATAGAGCTACTTTACTTCTAAGGTGTTCTTTTTTTGCGGGGTTGTCTGTACAGTCTGCACCAATGTTAAACCGTGGCGGTATTTCCCATTTCCATGTTCGACAAAGTTTTTCGTAATCGAAATGCATTTAAGAGGTTGTTCAGTAGAAGGTTTTTTGTGTAGAAATTTACATTGATTCCAGGGAAATTCAATGATCTATCACACTCTCATTATTGTGTGTTTTTTTAATATTGATTGTCTACGGATTCGATGGGAAGAATTGTGAACATTTTGTGGTAATTAAATGATTTGGTTATCTGATAGAGTGAATATTCTTCTGGTTGATTTGATTAAGTTCTATGATATCCTACGCAAAGACTGATAAAGGGCTTCGTCTCTTCCGTACACATCATGACGAAATTGGATATCCCCCTGATCGTCAACCCAAGCTGTAAAGTATACGAGGTAGACAGGTGTTGGGTCGGGCAGGACTATTGATTGCGATCGACCCTTTCTAATCTCTGATTCAATCCTTTCCTTTGTCCAGCCAGGCTCCCCTGATAATACGTATTCTGCTAATCCTAATGGATTCTCAACACGTATGCAGCCATGGCTGAAATCCCTTCTTTGTTTTCTGAATAGATTTTTTTGTGATGTGTCGTGGAGGTAGACGTTATAGTGATTCGGGAGCATAAACTTAATATGTCCGAGGGGATTAGATGGACCCGGATTTTGACGAAACCTATATTTGAGATTGTTATTATTCACCTGGGACCAGTCGATTGTGCTGGGATCGATTTCGGTTGAACCGTCTGTCCAACCTTGAAGGACCCTTATATTTCGTTTGGAGAGGTATTCTGGATCTGCATGGATTTTGGGCAGTGTTTCTTCCAATGCAATGCTTCTTGGTATATTCCAATAGGGATTAAGAATAATATAGGTCATATTTGCACTAAATAGTGGAGTATTCCAATAGGGTTTTCCGACCACAACGGGCATGGCTAATACGGTCTTTCCGTTTTGAATGACATCTAAATGGAAGCTTGGGATATTTACCTGTATATACCGAGGACCAATATTTTGTGGCAACCAGCGGTAGCGTTCCATGTTTATTTTTATCTGCTCAATTCTTTTTTCAACCGGGACATTTAATTCAGTTAAGGTGGATGGGCCGACAACTCCATCTTCCGTTAATCCGTGGCGACGCTGAAACTTACGTGCAGCGTTTTCGAGTATTTTATCATAAGTATCAAATTTATCTGTAGATTCAGCGTCTAGGTCTCCGCTTACTATGAGCCTTTTGCGGAGAAGCTTTACTCTTTCTCCACTTTGACCCTTTTCAATCTTTGGACCAGGGGGTATAGATGGCCAGCCTCCATTTGCTTCGATAATCTTATATTTTATTAATGCCTTACGTAGTCTAATATAGAGTGGGTTTTGGTAATTCGAGATAGCGTCTTGAAACTGATTAGAATCCTGACTGAGGTTAAGTATCTTAGTGAAGTCAACCTTGTTATGGCTTTTTAACCAACTAAAATCAACTCCCTGGGGATCTATCCGACCGTTAATGAGATGCGATACATAGAGAATAAATGCGTCTGTCAACAACAAATCAAATTTTGCCAACATTTGTGAGTCTAAAGAGTCCTTACTGTTTTGAATTTCATTCAACGAAACGTTAATTTCCCCCATGTGATAATCGCCTGGCTGTAATCCCTCGTTCTCAGAGCCCTTGATCATGCTTATAAGCGCATGTGCCTGAGGCAAAACTTCGCTATTATGGCTCCAAATAGGTTGATAATTCTGCAGCCCATAGAACTTAGAGACCTGGTCTGATAGCTGTATACGACTTTCACCAACCGTTAGGATGACTGGACCCTTTGAGTTTAGGATCTGATTCTTGAGGTCATTGCTGATAGCGTTTACCGCAGCACCGCTTTGATCTGGTTTTAACTGCTCTAAGTCTTGCTTTTTTGCTATGCAACTGGCTAGAATTATTAACAATATAAAAAAGAAAGGCTTAAGGAGCTTATATCCATTTATCAATCTCATCTTCTATTGAAATATCGTTTCTCGTATCTGTTAAATTAGGTTCGATTATAGCAGGCTAATAAGCCTTAATCAATATCAAAAAATTCATTTTTTCTTAGAAATTAACTTATCTCGAGATTTATAATATTCTCAATTTATATAGACCTCGTTGCTAATAAGTTATGCGAGCTATTGTAATTTAAGCAATTTTAATATTAAATTAACATGTGTTCCTTTCACTAAATATAGAATTCTCTCAGTTAACTGGTCTAGGCTCAGGCCATTATTTTTATTATTATAGTAGCAAATTAGTGAAGAATATAATATTATATTATCCTTTATTGACTTTTTTATGATTTGAATATGTAGTTATTTTAGGTAAGTTATGGATTTTATCTTTGCTCGTTGTAATATATTTGCATTATAAATAAACTTAAGGAGGGAGGTATAATGTCAATGTTTAAAAAACTTATGTTAATTTTGTGTTTCGGTGTCACCACTTCTGTCTTTTACGGATGTACTCAGCAACAGCCGGGTGAGGAAGAAGGAGCGGTAGTCGAGGAAGAGACAGTTGAGGAAGTAGCAGTTCCAACCCCGACACCTGCGCCTACTGTTAAAGCAACTGAAAGTGGAACAAATTAATATTATAGGGTTGTGGCTTTAAACCTTAGCATGTGTTTCTGGCAGGTTAGGGCAGATTAGTTTTCTAGTTAGATATGTTACAGCCAATATTGTTTTGAATTGATTTGTCCAAGATCAAAAGGATCGAGGCATTTCAATTTTGATGTTGATAGATCAAAAGCTAAATCTTGAAGAAGGGCGAGTTGATAACTCGCCCTTTTGCCCTCACTTTATTCCTTGACACTATCTATCGTAAACTACATACTTTCCATTGGAGGTAAGTATGAAAGGAAACAGTGATCCGTTAGACCTGAGTGCTGTTAAGGACGACATATCAAATTTGCGATCCGATATGAAAGAGCTTTTCCAGAAACTAATAGATACTGGAAAAAGTGAAACGGGAGCTGCTAAAGATAAGGTAATCGAAGAGTTACATGATGCGCTAGAAATAGCGAGCAAGAGTGGAAAAGAGACAGTCGAATCACTGGAGAGTAAGGTTCAGGAGAAGCCCTTTATCAGTCTATTATTAGCATTCTTTGTTGGATTGTTCTTCGGAGTTTTTTTTAATAGAAAGTAAGAACCCCGTTTTCTGTGTATATTCCCAATATTCCGAATTGCCACATAATCAGTTAATCATAGCGAATTAAGCAAGTTAAGTTATATCCCTACCCGTGAGGGTAGGGCAACCCTGATTTTTTCCGATGATGTTGCATTTGGTTTTTTTGATGAGTTTTTAAGCAAAGGTCGGAAAGTGGTTTTGCGCTACAGATCAGTATGAAACGGGATTTTCTGTCCTCAGGATAGTATCTTATCGCATCAGATTGATCTACCTTACCCTTAATAAGCCTAGAAGCACACGTAAGACAAAATCCCTGAAGGCACATAGAAGGTAACTCATACCCTGCCTTATATGCAGCATCTAAAATATAGTCATCTTCCCCCACTTCAAGTCGGACTATCCCTTCAGGTGTATGAAGTTTAACATGGTAGGTTTTCACCCACCTTGGTCCCCATTCTTAGGGATTGTAGAATGACCGGTTTTTGCTGTAGGGTGCCTCTCCAGGGTCTCCACGTCGGAAGTGGCCAGATGGTCTAACAACTCCATCTCTTTCCATGCTGAGTAATTCGATGAACCATGCTTCATGCTCAATCTCCTCTTGGAGTATTCTGGACGCCATGTCATATGTACGTGGATCTTTCCCGAAAGTCAAATCACATATCTCGCTCCAGGTTCTGATTGCACACCTTTCAGCTTCTAGGAGCACTTCTAAGATGTTTGCCGCCGTAGGTTTATTGGGTAAATAGGCATCTGCACAAGATGCTCTATCTGCGAAGTCGCGAATATCTTTGGGTAGTCCGCCCCCGAGCTCATAAATCCTCGGGGTTATTAATTCAAAATGAGCGCGGTCCTCAAGGCGTGCGTCTTCACAAATTTCTTTATAATCTTCGTTTCCGGCGAGATGCATACGAAGTATTGTATAGTAATAATATGTGGTAAACTCCGCTCCCGCGGCATCGATTAATTTTTCAGTGAGCCTCTTAACATCGACTCCTCTCGCCTCAATTTGCTCAACTCCTACGCGATTACTGACATCTCCTGACTTCACTTTTCCGCTCATATGGGGTTTCTTTTTTATGGTCATTGTCTCCTCCGATATAGGGTATTAAGTTTCATAGTATATTTGAAAGAAAGTAATATTCAAATTTTGCATCATGATCGATTTTAGGTGGGGTTACAGATGTTGCCCAATGACTCCATCTTGTGTCTAATTTGTTATCATCTATTAACCACAAGTCTGAGCAATCCCATATGACGTGAACCTGAAAGCAAAACTTCTTGTGGATATGCTAGCTCTTGAGTATATTTACAGCCCAAAACCGTCAAACTCATAGACCTTTGGAGGTTCTCGACCGACGTGGACTCTCTTTTAGATGGAAGTCTAACAGTAATTACCTTTTTTCCTGTTTTTGGAAGCTTGATAGTTATTATTTTGTCCCTGCTTTTCAGGGAGTCTGAAGAACCGATGAAAATCGGAGCTCTTGTGATAGCCGCCATTGAATTTATTATTTCGTTACCGCTCTTTATAAACTTTAAAATTGGTTTCTCGGGCTTTCAGTTCGAAGTCAAAGCCGAGTGGATAAAGACCCTGGGGATAACCTATCATTTGGGTATAGATGGAATTAGCCTATTTCTAGTGCTTCTCACTACATTTCTTATCCCCATTACGATTCTTAGTTCTTGGAATGCAATTAAGAGAGGCATGAGAGAGTTTTTAGCCCTGATTTTAATGATTGAGACCGCTTTAATCGGAACTTTTATAGCACTGGATATGATTCTTTTCTTTATTTTCTGGGAGGCGGTTTTGATACCTATGTATTTTATAATCGGAATATGGGGAGCAGAGCGTAGAATATATGCAGCCATAAAATTCTTTATATATACCGCGTTTGGTAGTGCTTTGATGCTCATTGCCATATTCTATCTATACTCTCTACATCTGGATCAATTTGGAACCGCTTCTATGAATGTCATTGATTTTTATAGACTAAACATTCCATATTCTGGAATATTAAGTCCTCAGGGTTTAGCTTTTCTTGCTTTTCTCCTGGCGTTTGCGATCAAGGTTCCAATGTTTCCGTTCCATACTTGGCTTCCTGATGCACATGTCGAAGCCCCTACGGCTGGAAGCGTAATACTTGCAGCTATTCTTCTTAAGATGGGAACATATGGTTTTTTGCGATTTTTACTTCCGATTTTTCCAGAGGCAACCATTGACTTTCTTCCTTTCATTTTAATAGTCGCGATAATCGGGATTATCTATGGTGCAATGGTGGCATTTGCACAAGAAGATCTTAAGAAGCTGGTTGCGTATTCAAGCGTAAGTCATTTAGGCCTTGTCGTTCTAGGGATTTTTGTTCTAAATATTCAGGGAATAGAGGGTGGAATATATTTAATGATAAGCCATGGTCTTTCCACCGGTGCACTTTTCCTTATTGTTGGAATGGTCTATGAAAGGAGACATACCAAGATGATTAAGGAGTTTGGCGGAATTTCAAAGGTGATGCCACTGCTTGCCGCGTTCTTCATGGTTTCAATGCTATCATCTATTGGACTTCCGTCTCTCAATGGCTTCATTGGGGAATTTCTTGTGCTTCTCGGTGCTTTCAGGATGAATTACATTTATTCGATCTTTGGTGCTACTGGTATAGTTCTAGGTGCCATTTACATGCTGTGGGCTTATCAGCGGGTTATGTTTGGACAACTCGATAAGCCTGAGAACAAAGTGCTCCTTGATATTAATCTGAGGGAAGTTATGGTCTTACTCCCGCTTGCAATTATGATGTTTGTAATGGGACTATATCCTAAGCCATTTCTTTCGAGAATGGAGCCCACGGTGAGGCAGCTAATTACCTCGAAGTTTGATCATACGTTATCTATTACTGAAGTAATTCAGCCCGGAAGCGTTGTGAAGGAGTAGGTCAATTGCGGGGTTAGAAAACCCTGCCTATCCATATTGTTGATGAATTGCAAAACGATAGTCGAGGTTTTCCAACCTCGTATGAATAGTCTAGATATCGGGTTTAACTTTTTCCAATAGCTCATTAATTACATCTATTGGTTTAATCCCTTCAGCTTCAGCACGATAGTTCAAAACAATTCGATGCTTGAGAACTGCCGGTGCAATAAATTTCACGTCTTCAGTGGTTGGTGTAAATCTCCCTTCAAGAACCGCTTTAGCCTTACTTCCCAGGATCAAATACTGCGAACCCCTGGGTCCAACACCCCAGGAAACCCATTTCTTTACAGTTTCGATTGTGTTTGAATTATTAGGTCTTGTTGATCTTGCAAGGCTCACTGCATAATCTGCTACATGTTCTGAGACTGGCACCCTATGGACTAACTCTTGGTAGCAAATAATTTTATCAGCGTCAAGGACTTTTCTTGGGCTAGGATTATACATTGATGTAGTAGCCTTCACGATCTCGATTTCTTCATCGTGAGAAGGATAATCCACATCAATTTGAAACATAAACCTATCGAGCTCTGCCTCAGGTAGTGGATAAGTTCCCTCCTGTTCGATCGGGTTTTGAGTGGCAAAAATCAGGAAGGGAGGATCCAGCTGATATGTTTCTCCCCCAACGGTAACTCTATGCTCTTGCATTGCTTGAAGAAGAGCCGCCTGGGTCTTTGGGGATGCGCGGTTGATTTCATCAGCAAGTAGAATATTACAAAAGATTGGTCCTTTAATAAACTTGAAGAATCTCTTGTCAGTTAATACATCCTTCTCCAATACTTCGGAGCCGGTGATATCCGAAGGCATTAGATCCGGTGTAAATTGAATTCGATTAAAATCTAAGTTTGTGACGTTTGATAACGTACTAACAAGCAATGTTTTTGCAAGGCCGGGAACTCCAACGAACAATGAATGACCCGAGGACATAAGCGATATTAGCAGTAATTCAACTACATTTTTCTGTCCAACAATTACCTTGCTGATTTCCTTAACAATCTGATTTTTAATTTCAGAAACTTCTTCAACTCTCTCAGTATCTTCGTTTCTTTGATACTCAATCTGATTCATTTCTGGGCTCCTCTTCTAATAGTATGTTCAGAACCTCTTTTTCCTTTTCAACTGATTCCAATATCCCTTGATTTTCATATACTGATATAAGAGCTGTGTGTATTTTTGGATCGAACGGGTTTATAGATAATGCAATTTTTAATTCCTGTTCCGCCTTTTTAAAATTCCCCTTCTTAAAGTAAATTCTCCCAAGATTTAAATGTGTGTCGACATAATCAGGGTATAATTCTATAATCGGTTTTAATAGTTGTTCTGCGTTATCGTATTGGCCTAAATCGGTTTTGGTTGAAGTAAGTCGGTTTAAAACTACCGGCGAGGTCTGGTCAAAATGGATTGCCTTTTCGTACTCATATGCTGCCGCTTTTAACCGCCCTCTTGTCCTGAGCATATCGCCCAATCTTGAATATTCTCTTGCTTTGATATCGTCGATATCGATCAGGTCCTCGCTCCCGTCTCGAGAAGGTCCGCTTTCAGTAAATCTCAATTCCTTTACTTCGACGTCAGGAATTCTAACTGAAAGTTTCTTGAACTTAAGGTATTCTACCCAGGAATCATAGAAGCTATCGAATTCTTTGTCTGTAACCATTTTTATCGATAACTTATAATCATCCCTTTTTCTTAAGTTATCCAGTAAACTAACTATTGCATTATTACCCCAAATATTCACGAGATATTCGATCATCGATCCCGATTGCGCAAAAGCAAGCTGTGCTTCATAGGCAGTGTCAAGCTTACCGAATGATGGATGCATTTTTTCTATTGATACTAGCTTATTATCTCTTAGCGCTATAGCCAGAAGCGATTCATAAAAAGGGGTGATAACATCGCTATCTTTTCCCCTCCATCTTTTTTCTTCAAACTTTGCAATACCTTCATGAATCCAAACAGGCGTTTTATTTTGACTCTTAATAAATACTAAGTAGTGAGTGTATTCGTGAGTAAGTGTATCGAACCATGAGAAACCTTTTGGTAGTAATCGGGGGGATAGAATCATGATTCGGTTGAACTTACATATCCCTACTACACCAGTAGTTTTTATATCATTTTCTGATAGGGTCGAAGCATCAGTAAAGCTTTTCAAGTCTGGGTATATTTCGACTACTATAGGCGCTTTTGGGTAGTAATCTAGGTCCAAACCCACTTCATAATAAGCCTTCTCAAGCACAGTTTCGGCGTAACTCATAAGAATTTTATCTTTTGGATGTATGTATCTGATATTGAAGTGTTTTGTGTTAATTTCCTTAAAGTTCAGCCCAAAATCTGAGACGTCGAGAATATAAACTAACGGCCTAAATTTTTCTTGAATGGCTTTTTCTGACATGTCAATCCTTTTTCCATACTCGAGTGCTTGAGCATAGTTCCCCTTATAGTATTCGACCATAGATTTAAAATAGTAGGCTTGTGCTTTATCATCATCACTCAGCGACTGGTCTAAAACTCTATCGGCGACATCTGAGGCCATCGAAATCTGCCATGAGTTTAGATATTCTTCCCCTTTTTTAATTAATTTCTCTGTACCAAACGGGTTGGCAGTAGCATTAAGAAACATAGCAAATAACGGTATTAGAAGATTAATTGTCATCATTTGATGATCCTTTCATAATATCTCTTGTTGAGATCGCTGTAACCTTCGGGTGAACCTTCCTTTATTGCATCCAATATTTTGTCTTTGAATTCTTGTTGAGAATTTGATTCTTGCGGTTTTGGAATTTCGACATAGCTGGTATCAAAACCGAAAGAGTTTTCCCGAGTTTGATTTTTTCCTAGTACCAGTGGAACAGATTTCCCTGCTCCGTTAGAACTGAGCATAAAATCTTTAAGTAAACCTTCGGATTCTCTTCGAGCTTTGTTCAATGATTTTATTGCTTCTTCTTGGTTTGATATTGCCCTGGATAGTTCATTTTCTTTAAGATTTTTGAGCGAGCTGCTCATAAAATCTCTAGCTTCATCTAACGAGTCACCAATTTCGGGTGGAAGCGAAGGTTCATTCTGAGAATTTCTGAGTTCATCCGAGAACCTAGTGGACTCTTCCCGGATTTCGTTCTGCTTTTGAGCAAGATGTTGGGTATTGGATTCTTTCGTTTCATTTTTCAATAAATTTTCAAGGTCATTGTGGATTTCCTTTGCCAATAGTTCTGATTTATACATTTGTTTAGACAAATTTTCCATGTGACCATATCCAAGCTTGCCTAATTCGCTAATTCCATTTATCCGTTCCTCCACTTCTTTTGATAGCATCAGGGCTTCGCTAAATTCAAAGGCTTCAACCCACTTTGATAACTCATCGGTCTGATCAAGAATCCTGTCAAATAATTGATGGTTCTGAAATATTCCATCATCGGGTAAAACGAGTGAAGATTTAGATTTTATTCCCAACAGGTAATTTTGAAGCATTTTAATCTTTTCCCTTTCATTATCTACGAAGTCTCTTAGATTTCCATTTTTTGCAGAGTCAAGCAGCCTGTTTTTATAATCCTGAGTTTTTAGCTTTAGTGCTTCCTCTTCCTTCTCAATATTGTTAAGCCTCGATATATATTCGTTCATTTTCATCATCTCTGTTGAGAGTGATGCAGTTCTGTAAGACTTTAAACCACTCTCAAGAGAAGCGATCATATCTTGCATACTATTTCTAAAGTCTTCCAACAATTTCAGGGCCTTGCCCATATCACCATTGAGGGCTTCATTCAATATATTGTTAAGCTTTTCTTCTAAATCTATAGATGTAAAGGCGTCACGATTTAAAAATTCCCTTTGTAAATCCCCACTTAACTCGCTCAGTTTTTGAGCTAGATCTGATAGCTGATTTTTTAGGTATTCAATCTTTTTCTCAATCTCCCTTCTTGTTTTCTCATTATTATTTTGATTTAGTTTTTCTAATAGCTCTTTTAGATTGTCATATTCATCCTGCATTTTCGCCCCAATATTAAGGGACTGTCTCAATTTCTCTCCCTTCAGCATTGAATCTAAGAAAAGAATGTCATCCTCAAATTCGTTGATTTCCCTGGTTACTTGATTATCTAATCTTGAGAAGTAGTTCGGAGCGAGGGATGAAAGCAGTTGGACTCTATCGTAATAAAGATCGTCGATCCTTATTTTCATGTTCGATAATCCTATGAAATAAGTATAATCTGAATGCTCGTCGTTCTTCATTTTAACGAGTCCATGACCCAAAGAACTCAGGGCATTTTTAATCTTTGATGTTATTGTCTGTTGGGAATTTTGTGTGATCAGCATTTCATCCTTTACATTACTTCTAGCTTCTTCTTCGGAAGCCGCGTCTTCTAACTTTCCGTTTTTAAACAGCCGGTTGTCTGTAAGCCTTGAATTATCTATTTCATCGGCGAGTATTTCCAATAGCTGTTCCTGCAACTTCTCCGCAATTAACATGACATCTTCGTGCGTTTTATTCGGATTACTTAATGTAACCTTAATTACATTTGACTCACCTATCTTGGGACCTGAAACGGTATCATTATCGTATGCCTTAAGTTTTACATTAATCGTCTCATTGGGCTCAGCTTCAATTCCCTGTGGTTCCCAAAGAAATTCTCCCTCTTTTGATTTTGTTTCAGTTTTGAACTGTTCAATTGTTTTACTCCCAACACCCC
Organism: Thermodesulfobacteriota bacterium; assembly: GCA_036397855.1. Lineage (NCBI taxonomy): Bacteria > Pseudomonadati > Thermodesulfobacteriota > Thermodesulfobacteriota bacterium. The sequence continues at coordinate 28,073 of DASWID010000070.1, forward strand.
CACTAGATTCCCATTCCAATATTATTTTGGAAATGCCGAAATCGTCGGTCGCTCTGTAGGAGATCGCTAGTTGTTCGTTGCTGCTAGCCAGGTTTGCTTCTGATAAAGGGTAATCAATCTTTACTTCGGGATTAAAATCCTCTATGGCATTGATAAGAAAATCCCTCGATCTGATATCATTACTTTGATCTTCAATATAATAGGTATCGTCTGAAACAATAACAAAATTTGCCCTCACATTTTGCTTACTTGTGTCTATAGCGTAAGGGACACCTTTTTCGAGAATTAACTTTCCCCTATTTAGTGGTCTTAAAGGGGTTGCTTCAAAAGTTACATTTGTACCCTTGATAGCTTCTACCTTTCCGTCTGTTCCCAAAGCTACCTTCCTCGGCATCCGTGTGTATGCAGGATAATCATATGTAATCTCAATATCTGCTAGTTCAAGAAGGTGCCTTTTGTCAAAAGAGAACATGCGTCTACTGAATAGAAAGTTTCTGTATTCTGAGGGAGTAAATAGAATCATGACGAGGAATATGATCAAGGAAATTGTGACCAGTTTCCAGTATCTACTCAATTTTTTATCCGTAAATAGTGGACTAAGGTCAGAGGTCTCCATTCTGAGGACAACTCGATCTATGTGGGCTATTATAAGATCTTTCGAAACACCTGTTTCATTTTCTTTATCTCCTAAAATCGATTTTAGTAAACAGGCATTGATAAAGTCTTCTCCGAGTCCAGGGGATATCCTGTCTATTTCATGAGATAATTCAGCAATTTTATGTCTTGTTAAAAGGGCAGACAAAAAAAACTTATAGAAGCAAATTGTAATTGCTATAATGGTGAGGATTTTTGTCAAAGAGAGAAAAATGTGATTTAAAGAAATAAACGAAAGGATCGAGGATAATGACAGGATTATAATCGTAGCTATGAAAAATTCTACTATCCCTTTCAGGGCGCGAATTTTTTTTTGTTTCTCTTCTATGTGATCTGAGATTGTTTCAAAACGTCTTGATGAACTGTAATCTATCACAGGGAATAAATTCTACACTAGAGAAGGGTCTAAGAAAAATTGGCAAGAACTAATAATTCATGATAACATAATTTTCCTTAATAGCTTGTCTACGGATTGCCCATGGGCCATAAAACACTTCTGACAAAAAGGGTCGACTTTGCTGCCTCACATCGTTATTGGAATCCTGAGTGGAGTGAAGAAAGGAATCAAGCAGTCTTTGGTAAATGTACGAGTAAATATGGTCATGGACACAATTATATCCTTGAGGTTACAATTGAGGGTGAGGTTGATCCCAAAACGGGTATGATAATTAACCTATATGACTTAAAACCAATGATAAATGATGTTCTTAAGGATTTTGACCATAAACATCTGAATGATGATAACATCTATTTTCGAGATAGAATTCCCACTACAGAAAATATCGCACGAGTATTTTGGGAATTGATAGAAAAACAGCTTGGGAAAGAAACAAACTGTAGACTATATAGAATAAGACTCTACGAGACCCCTGATCTGTTTGTGGATTATAGGGTTGTATGATATGCCAAGGGAGATTTGTAGTATAACAAAAGTGTATCACTTCTCGGCAGGACATCGACTTTTTCTAAAAGATGTGTCAGAGGAAGAAAATTTTCGAATTTTTGGCAAATGCACCAATCCTAAAGGGCATGGGCATGATTACTATTTAGAGGTAAGGGTTAGTGGACATATTGATCCAGATACGGGAATGATAATAAGTATTAGTGAGCTGGATGACATAACGGGAGATGTCATCGATGAATTAGATCATAAAAGGCTTGATATTGAAGTTCCCTATTTTACAGATGTGCAAGCCTCTGGAGAGAACATTGTGAAGTACTTTTGGTTACAACTTAGACCAAGGATAAAAAAAGGGGAACTCAGTTATCTGAAACTCTGGGAAACGCAAAATAACTATTTCGAGTATTTTGAGGAGGAACCTTCATAAAATGAGTATAGCGACAGCCGTGCGGGAGATTCTTACAGAGATTGGAGAAGATCCTGACAGACAGGGGCTTAAAAATACACCTGATAGGGTTGCAAGGATGTATAAAGAGCTTACAACTGGTTATATGATCTCACCTCAACAAATGATAAACGGTGCTATCTACGATATTAAGTATGATGAGATGGTAGTAGTCAAGGACATAGAGTTTTATAGCCTCTGCGAACATCATCTGCTCCCCTTTTTTGGTAAGTGCAGCGTCGCATATATTCCGGATGGGAAAGTAATAGGGCTTAGCAAGATACCGAGGATTATCGAGGTTTTTGCACGACGTCTTCAGATACAAGAGGCAATGACTGTTCAGATCGCGGATTTCTTAAATGATACTCTTAAACCCCAGGGTGTAGCTGTGGTTGCAGAAGCATATCATCTTTGTATGGCCATGAGGGGGGTTGAGAAATCTGAGGCTAGCATGTTAACCAGCTCTATGCGTGGGGTGTTTAAAAAGGATGAGAGGACAAGAATAGAATTTTTAAGCTTGATAGGTAAGCGTTGATGTCAAAAGAAGTAGCAGTGATTACTGGAGCTGGAAGGGGTATAGGGAAAGAATGATGAAACCGGACGCTGTAGCGGATATGATTATTAACATCTACAAGCAACCCAAGGATGTTCTCACTGAAGAAGTATTTATTATGCCTAGAAGGGGGGCTTTTTAGTGGTTATTTTTGATGATAAGATTTATCGGTGAAATTTATCAAAATCCTTAGCATACTATGCATGTTTGAGGGTAAAATACTAAGATGCATCGGATAGTAGTCGTAGGGCTAGATTATAAGTCTGCTCCTGTAGAACTCAGAGAGCGTTTAGCCTTTTCACAATCTATGTTGGAATTGGGTCTCGAAGAGCTATATGCAAAAAGATATGTCCAGGAGTGTCTTATCTTATCTACCTGCAACCGTGTTGAGGTGTATGCTGTTTCTGACAATATTGAGGAATGTGTTGAAAGTATAAGGGAGTTTCTTTCGGACTTTCACAGGTTATCATTAGATTCGTTTGCTCACGTACTCAATATCTCCATAGGACACATGGCAATAAGGCATTTATTCAGTGTCGCTTCCAGCATAGACTCTATGGTTATTGGGGAGCCTCAAATACTTGGGCAGGTAAAACAGGCATACAAGTCAGCCGTTTTCAAGCAGACAGTCGGTTTAATCTTGAATCGACTGTTTCATACCGCTTTTTTCGTGGCTAAAAAGGTTAGGGCTCAGACCAAAATAGGCACGCAGGCGGTTTCGGTAAGTTATGTCGCTGTAGAGCTTGCAAAGAGGATATTTGATGATCTATCAAAAAGAAGGGTCATGCTGATTGGTGCTGGAGATATGGGGGAACTTGCTGCTCAACATCTGATTAACAGCGGTATAAGGGATTTAATTATAGCAAGTCGGCGGTATGACAGCTCTGAAGCACTTGCGAGTAAACTTAATGGAAACCCGATAAGTATGGATGAGGTTTATTATTTTCTGAAGGAAACTGACATTGTGATAACCGCTACTGGGTCGTCTGAGTATATTATTAAACCTCACCATATGCGGGAAGCCCTCAAGCTGAGAAATAATGAGCCAATTTTTATGATTGATATTGCAGTTCCACGCGATATAGATCCGAGGGTTGAAGAAATATCAAACATCTATCTTTACGATATCGATGATCTAAGAGGCGTGACGGATGAAAATATGGAGTCCAGGCGGGAAAATGCCAAATTGGCCGAAGAAATTGTACTTCAAACTGAAAGAAAGTTCCAAGGGTGGCTAAATGGTTTGAAGGTGGTGCCGACAATAGTTAAGCTGAGGAGTAAGCTCGAGATTATTAAGGAAGCGGAGTTAAGAAAGGCACTCGATAAGTTGGGAAGCGATGACGAAAAGGTTAAGAATATAATTGAAAGCATGGCTTCGGGAATCGTTGGAAAGATACTTCATGATCCGCTGACAAATTTGAAGAAGGAATCCTCTACGTCTTTAGGTGCCCTATATATGGATTCAATGCAAAAATTGTTTGAGCTTGACAACGAATTTAAGGTCTTTGAAGAAGAGGAAGATGAAGCAGACGTTAAGGATTGGGAGTAGGGGTAGCAAGCTTGCGCTCTGGCAAGCTGGTTTTATAGAGTCTCTCATAAGTAGTAAATTCCCCGAAATAAAAACTGAAAAACATATTATAAAGACGGCCGGAGACAAGGAGTTAGATTCACCCCTTTCGGTAATAGGGGGCAAAGGGGTATTTGTTAAGGAGATTGAAGAGTCACTCCTTAAACATGAAATAGATTTTGCGGTTCATAGCCTGAAGGATTTACCGACTGTTCAACCACACGGGCTTAAAATTGGGGCAGTCTCAAGAAGGCACGATCCGAGAGATGCTGTCGTATCGAATGGGAGTTTAAAATTGACTCAACTTAAAAAAGGGTCAATAGTTGGAACTGGTAGTCTAAGGCGTCAAGCACAGATACTTCATCATTTCCCTGATCTACGAATAGCCTCAATCAGAGGGAATGTTGATACTCGGATAAGGAAGTTAAGAAATGGCGGATTTGATGCTGTTGTTCTTGCAGTGGCAGGACTTGAGAGGCTGAATTTAGTTGAAGAACTTACAGAAATCTGTCCAATCGATTTTCTTATACCGGCCCCGGGACAGGGAATTTTAGCTGTCGAATGCAGAGAAAAAGATGATGACTTACATGAAATCCTTTCAGAAATCAATCACCTCGATACAAGTATAGCTGCCTCCGCGGAAAGATCGTTTCTTCTGAGAATTGGCGGAGACTGCAATCTGCCTGCAGGGTGTTACGCTTCAATTAAAGAAGAAAGTCTCAGTATATTAGGTTTCCTTGCCTCTCCCGATGGTAGAGATATTGTAAGAAAGGAGATACAGGGTTCATTGAGAGATCATAAATCGCTGGGGAAAGAGCTTGCTGAAACAATTCTTTTGGATGGCGGGAATAAAATCATATCAAAGCTTGCTCCCTAATTTATGAAATCCCTCCTAATCCCCGGCTTGAGAAGTGTAAAGTATTATCAGGGGAAGACACAATTCGTCCGGACGGGGACATGGGTAACAATTCTCCTCCCCCCAATAAATTGGGGGGAGGATTAAGGTGGGGGGGACGATTTTAGCCAGCGAATTCTCTTTAGCTTGCGGCGGAGGTACCCATTCAGCATAGGCGGGAGGTCGCTTTGATATCCTCCCGATTGTAAAAGGCAGTTG
>DASWID010000071.1 GCA_036397855.1 Thermodesulfobacteriota bacterium
CATTATCGACCCATTTAGCGTAACGCATACGGGTCGGAGATGCAACTGTGTCAACTTTCAATTTCCTTACGCTTGTATAGATGCTTAATTTTTTCGTACAGGAGTCTGCTCAATAAGGTTCTTTAAAAAAAGGCATTTAGATATGTATTCATCATGAGTGAATTCACGACGGATAAAAAATCAGTTGTTTTTTGATATTTTAATAATTTATACTACTATTCATATATCATTCTATCGAATATCATTCTATCGAATGCAAACTGAAAGAAAATCAAAGAGGGAGATAAAGAACAATTACAGATAAAGTTGAGACGTTTAAAACGCTCGTTGAAAAAAATCCAGGTAATCCCCTGAGCAGGTATGGCCTTGCTAACGAATATTTTAAGTCCGGCAAGTATAAGGAAGCTATCGATGAAATTAGGGTTTATTTCACGTTAAAAGATGATGAGGGGGCGGGATACCGGATGCTGGGTGAAGCCCTTTTGAACCTGGGGAGAAAGGAAGAGGCAAAGGAAGCTTATAGAAAAGGCATAGAAGCTGCTTATAAACATGGTCATCCAGGAATGGCAGAGGAATTCGATGAAGCTATACAATTGATCGATTAAAGAGCATTTTGGGACTTCAAAATAATCGATTCGAATAGAACATCGGGAAGTCTATTCGCCTAAAGAAGTAGGGTTTCAGTGAGCAAAATAAAATTTGAACTACAAAATGTCAGTAAATCCAAAAACGGAAATCCTATATTAAAAAACATAAACCTTAAATTCCTCTCCGGTGAGAAGCACATACTGCTTGGCCCTTCAGGAGCTGGTAAGACTACACTCCTTAGGCTTCTAAACCGGATGGATGATCCAACTTCCGGATATATATTAATCGACGAAAAAAATATTAGAGATATTCCGGTTACCGAACTCAGAAGGAAAGTAGGAATGGTTTTCCAGATTCCTGTGACGTTTGAAGGAACCGTAAGAGACAACCTCATGGTTCCTTACGAACTTGGGATTGTTGAAAACCCTCCCGATGAAAACGAAATAAAACATGTTCTTAAGTTATCTGAACTCAAAGTCGATTTTCTCGATCGCAAAGCATCTGAGCTATCTGTCGGTGAGAAGCAGCGTCTGAACATCGCAAGAACGCTGATTAACAAACCTGAAGTACTGTTGTTGGACGAACCTACATCTGCCCTCGATCATGCATCAGCAATAAGTCTCTTAAGGTCAATAAGCAAATTGAACAGCCTCACCGGGATTACGGTTATTATGGTCACTCATCAACTCGCCCATGCAAGATTCTTTGGGAGACAAATCATCCAGATAGATAACGGTTCAATACTCCACGAGGGTTTGTCTGAAGACTTCTTCAGGACCCATAATACGCTGGAAATTAGTATATAGATATGGAAGCGCTCAATTACACGCTCGTAAATATAAGCTACATAGATCTACTGATCGGACTGGGATTAATCTTTGTAGCCATCGGAATGTCAAGATGGCAAAAATTAATGCTCGAAAGGGAATTCGCAATAGGAGCGCTCAGAACGCTGATTCAACTTGTAGCAATAGGTTATATATTAAAATACATTTTCGCTCTAGATCGATGGTATATAATCCTAATCACGATCTCAGTAATGATTGTAATTGCCGCTATCACAGTTGCTCGAAGACAGGAGAAACAGACTAAGGAGTTACCATACCTTGTGGGTTTCGCATTGACAACGGGCTCGGGTATCAGCGTTTTTCTGGTAACACAGGTCATCCTGCAGGTAAAACCCTGGTATGAACCACATTATCTGATACCACTGGCCGGCATGGTGATCGGGAATAGCATGAATGGCGCCACATTGGCAGTTGAGAGAATTGACTCGGAGATTAGAAATAAGAAGAGCGAGATCGAGGCCTGCCTGGCACTGGGGGCAACGTCCAAACAGGCCGCTTCTTCTTGTATACGAGCAGCGATGAAGGCTTCTATGATTCCAACAATCAACTCTATGATGGTAGTGGGAATAGTATCTCTCCCAGGAATAATGACTGGACAAATACTCTCAGGTATTTCACCCCTTATAGCGGTTAAGTATCAGATTATCATAATGTATATGATTGCGTTTTCCGTGGCTTCTTCATCTTTAATACTTACGCATCTGAGATTTAGACGATACTTTACCCAAGATCATCAGCTTATAGAGGAAGCCCTATAATCACCCGTGGAAAAAATGCCTGATTCATTGATTGTCTTGACCCCCTCACATTGGAAACACATTGCTGGGCGCTGTGCCAGTGTTGAAGGAGATTGCATCGAAACAACGTTCCCAATGTTTTATCTATGCGGGGTTGGAAAACCCCGCCTATCGTTATTGATGACGGTATTTGTTGTGGATAGTCGGGACATTCTTGTCCCGATAGGTTTCCATGTCATCGATCTTATGGACGGCTTGAACGGCCTTCCAAAAATTGCCGCCTGTGCTGAACTTGTTTCAGTATTAAGAAAATCAGGAACAAAGACGTTAAAAAAAATTTGCGGGTTGCGGTTGAATTAAATTTTTTAGTCGTTATGTCATCCCCGGAATCAGTAGTCGGGGATCCAGAGGTAAAAGCATGGATTCCCTATTAAGGAATTAGGAAATGACAACAAAGGGAGAGCCTTGCCCTATAATCGAAGGGTCGAAGGGCCTGTCCTGAGCGACGTCGAAGGATTGCTTCTTTGTACCTGTGCTGAACCATGTCCTGACGATAGGTCAGGATCTATTCAGTATCAAGACAAAGAAGTTAGAAATAAGGTTAATACAACTGACGTCGATACTTTTAAAAATTTTGTCCTCGAAACGTCTGGCTTTTACAATCGCGAGTGAAACGAAGCGATCCCCTCGGTGATCATGCTGGCGATTGCTTCGGCACTTTCTCAGTCCATCGTAATTGACACGAGAGACCAATTGTTTCTGTTGTGATACGTTATAGCCTGCTGCATGGAGTTCCGTTGTGTATTTAACCGACAAATATAATTTGTTATAATTCATTGGATAAAAATCTTCGACAGTGGAGTAGTATTGAAATAATGATCGAAAAGGAAAGGATGACCGAGTATATTCTGGATTTGATCAGGATAGATAGCCTGTCGAGAAAGGAAAAAGAGATTGCATTGAAATTATCTGCGGATATGGAGGAGTTGGGCGCAGAGTGTTTTTTTGATGACGCAGGTAATAAGGTTAATGGAAATACGGGGAACCTGATCGTAAAGATGAAGGGAAATACGTCAAATATCGAGCCTTTCTTCCTTTCTGCCCATATGGATATCGTTGGACCGGGAGAGGGAGTTAAGCCAAGAGTTAACAACGGTTTTATTAAGAGCGATGGTACTACGGTTCTCGGAAGTGATGATAAGAGTGGTATAGCTGTAATAGTCGAAGTGGTACGGACCTTAAGGGAGCGGGATGTCCCGCATGGAGATATAGAAATCGCGTTTACCATATGCGAGGAAATAGGCCTTCTGGGCGCAAAGCATATCGATATATCAAAATTTAACTCGCGGTATGGAATAGTTCTCGACAGTAGTTCCCCGTCTCGGCTCGTTCTCAGATGCCCATCTGCTGAGAGGCTGGAATTCCACGTGCATGGAGTCGAAGCTCATGCGGGTCTATGTCCAGAAAACGGTATTAATGCTATAAAGATTGCAAGCGAGTCAATCTCTAAAATGAAGCTTGGCAGAATAGATCATGAAACCACTGCAAATATCGGAATAATAAAGGGTGGTATTGCTACAAATATAGTTCCTAATTTCGTGAAAATCGTAGGTGAGGTCAGGAGCCACGATGAAGATAAACTGGCTGCGCAGAAAAATCACATGATAGAATGTGTCAGAAATACTGTTTCAAACTACGAGGTAATTCTTGATGGTCAAAAGGGGGGCGCCCGTGTCGAGGAGATTTTTGAAAGAAGTTACGACAGGATGGTTGTTCCTGAAGATTCGAGGGTTGTAAAAATAATTGACAGGGCAGTTAAAGGCCTTGGACATCGTATAACCTACCATACCAGCGGTGGGGGTTGTGATGCTAACTTTTTCAATCAAATGGGTATCGAATGCGCTAATCTGGGTACCGGAATGTATGAACTGCATACCGTTAATGAATACCTGGTGTTAGAGGAATTTTATCGAGCCGCAGAGATTGTCATAGAAACAATAAAATTA
>DASWID010000072.1 GCA_036397855.1 Thermodesulfobacteriota bacterium
TAACCCATAAGGAAACTCAAACTCCGCATGGCACATCTCTCGGATTAGTGCGACCATGCCAGAAGAAGAAATCCCAGAAAGAGTATTATCTCCTCTTACGCATAGAACTACCTCAGCCTGTCCAGAGGCAATAGCCATAGCGGCTTCGGCCGCCATCCAAACGGCGGTTGCCCCACCTATTGCGACCGAGGAAAAATACCTGGGTCTTAAGCCAAAATAGTCTGCAAAGGTGGTACAGTGCATAAATGTATGTTCTACCAACGAAAAAGCGGTTACTAAACCATCTACGTCTGATTTTTTTATGCCTGCATCTTCAATCGCCAGCTTGGAAGCTTCTGAAAGAAACTGAAAGGAACTTTTATTAGGGATTTTACCCTGTTCTGTTTCTCCCACGCCTGCGATCACAATTTTATGCTTTTTCAAAACTTCTCGTGCGTCTTCCACTTTTGGAATTGAGGTTGCCATTTTTCTTCCCCCTTTAATCTGTGTTTAATACAAAAACTTACCATAAATTGACAATATTAAAAGTTTTTTCTGGGGTTTAAAAGGCTTTACAATAGCGGAAACACGCTGCCGGTTGTTAAATTCCAAGCTCACGAGCTATTACAATATGTTGAATTTCAGAAGTCCCTTCGGTAAGGGAAGCAAGCTTTGCATCCCTATAGTATCTCTCCACAGGGTATTCAACTCCATAACCATATCCACCAAGAACCTGTACAGCTTCAGTGGCTACCCACTGGACCACCTCTGCAGCATAAAGCTTAGCCATCGAGGCTTCCTTCACACATCGTTTCCCCTGACTATAAAGCCAGGCGGCTTTATAGACCATGAGCCTTGCAGTTTCTACCTTTACCGCCATATCTGCCAGTTTAAAACTTATAGCCTGGAATTTAGAGATGGGTCTCCCAAACGCCTCTCTGTCTTTTGAGTACTGAAGGGCATATTCAAAAGCGGCCTGCGCCATTCCAACAGATTTTGCTGCATGGGTAATCCTTGCTCCAAGAAGGGTTGACATGGCGCGCTCAAACCCCCCTTCTCCAACTAACAAATTCTCTTCTGGAACTTCACAATTTTCAAAAACAAGCTCTCCGGTGTCTGCCGCCTTGTGGCCGAGCTTATGTATCTTCCCTCCCACTTTAAACCCCGGAAAGCCTTTTTCAACTATAAAGAGGCTAATCCCCTCCCCCTTTCTGCTCTTATCCGTATATGCGGCAACAATCGTGAAATCCGCCATACAGCCATTTGTAATCCATGTCTTAGCCCCGTTGAGTATATACCTATCGCCCTCTTTAACAGCCTGTGTGCGGATACTGCGGGCGTCGCTTCCGGCGTTGGGTTCGGTAAGCCCGAGAGCGCCTATCTTCTCCCCAATGATTCCGGGGACAAGGTATTTTTGCTTCTGCTCTTCTGTCCCAAACTTATAAATGGGAAAGCAGGCTAATCCTATGTGGGCATTTATACACATAGCTATCCCCGCGTTTATCTTCCCCATCTCTTCGGCAAATATACAATCGGTTACCTTGTCTAACCCCACTCCGCCGTATTCCTCGGGAAACACGATCCCTAGAAACCCCATCTCGCCAAGCTTGGGGAAAAGCTCCTTTGGAAATTCCTCTTTTTTCTCGTATTCTTCGATAAGCGGCTCAATCTCGTTCTTCCCGAACTGTCTCGCCGTGTCCCTGAACATATTCTGCTCTTCTGTAAATTCAAAATCGAGAGGCACTTTTTTCCCTCCTATTAATTTATTGCTATCAACCACAAAAAGCCAGGTAAATGGAAAGCTTTGATTATATCACGTTTTCGCATAATATAAAGTTCACGAAATTCCGGGCTTAGTTTATAATCTACAATATGAAAAAAAGAACAGAAAACTCAAGACATTTCGTATTACCTCTTAGTAAAGCGAAAGAAAACACGATACGAAAAATTGCTAATATAGTACGCCAAGAAGGATGGGATTATTATGACCTGAGATATGCTTACGGCAGAGTGAGAAAGCGGCTTGACTTAAAACCAGCAAAAAGAACTAAGAACCTTCCCCGTGTTCTCTCTGAAGAAGAGGTCAAGAGATTTTACCGTGCGATTGAGAAAGCCGATAACATCCAACATGAGCTTATGTTAAAACTCTTATTCTTCACCGGAGTAAGAAATCGAGAGTTGGTAAACATCAGGATGAACGATATATATCCGGATGAAAATAAGATTTTTATCGAAAAGGGTAAAGGCGGAAAAGACAGGTATGTTCTTTTTAATTCGGATTTTAAAACAGCACTAAAGATTTATATTAAAAACCATCCAAAGAATAAATATCTCTTTCAAACAAGATTGAATGATCAATATACGCCAAGAAGAATTCAACAGATAGTTAAACACTACGCCGAGAAGGCTGGTATTGAGGCAACTCCACACACATTTAGGCACCAAGCAATAACCTGGCTTTCAAAGCACGGATTTACAGACGGGGAGCTTATGCTGATAACCGGGCATAGCTCTAAAGAGAGCCTTAAAATATATCAACATCTAGCTCTAAAAGACATTGAAAAAAAATACCAAAAAGCCATGAAAAAAGTTGAGTTTTAACCTACATCTCAAACAATAGCATACCAACCAGAAGGTTTTTATTAAACCCTCCGGTCCTGTCTCTACAATTTTTGCAAATTTTAACCAGATAGCTGATTATCCCGCTTTAGGAGGCACATATACCCAAACTAGCTCAGAGCCATTCGCCATACAATGGACTTCGTACTCTGTCTGGGGTGGGAACCCTACCCAGCTTCCTTCTCCAATAGTTTTGGTCTCACCTTCACTCAAAATCTTAAAACTTCCCTTCGTGACGTAATAGGCTACATAGGTCTCTGAATTCTTAAATCTCTTCAGTTCCTCACCCATATTGCAACGATACCAGCCAAACCAGAATGGATAATTAGCATTGCCGGCAGGAGCGTTGCTAAGCGCATCACTAGCTGGACCAAAAGCAAGTGTAAGCATTCCGCTGCTCCCCGGAATGACGTCACCACAACTAAATTGTTTAAGCTGTGAATTACTGAGAAATCCCATTTTTTTTACCTCCTTCCCTTACAGATTTCATTTGCATCAGAAAATTAAAACAACCTCAACTTTAAGAAACAATAACCCTCTTGTTACCGGCTTCTATATGAGCTTTTATATCATGGTTTTCGAGAGAAAGTCAACAGAAATTAGAAATAATTTTAAAATTTGTCCGTAGAAAGATGAATTATCTCTAAAACATACAAAGACGATTGACAAAGAACAAATAGTTCTCTAAAATCTGCAAAACAAACAACTAATCACACAAAAGCATCTAATAATACTTCAAAATGGATCAATCGCTCTTCCATTTATGAGAAATCTTCAAAAGTTTAGGTAATAGGGTCAATATGAATAAAACTTCTCAAGAAGAAGTCTTAACAACCAAAGAGACTAGCAAATATCTAAAAATAGCTCCTCGGACCTTATATCGTCACATCAGAGAACACAATATACCTGCTTTCAAATTAGGTAGAGAATGGCGCTTTATAAAATCAGAACTCGACAAATGGTTAATGAAAAAGGTCCAAGAAATATCGCAAGAAAGTAGATAAACTGGATAATAAATGAGCAGGATAGTTGCTATAATCAATCAAAAGGGCGGAAGCGGAAAAACTACAACCGCAGTCAATCTTGGTGCATATCTGGCAAGGTTTGGTAAAAGCGTTCTGCTAATAGATTTAGACCCGCAGGCGAATAGCACGATCCATCTTGGGCTGAAACCCCACGAAGTAGAAAGAAGCGTTTATGATGTTATGATGGACGAAAGGCTATTTTCAGATGTTATTCGGAAAACAGCAGTTGATAACCTACTCATTGCTCCAGCCGATATAAACCTTTCGGGAGTGGAGATAGAACTTGCAGGAATGGTAGGGAGGGAAATAATATTAAAGGATGCTGTTGAAAAAATAGCCAATAATTACGATTATATACTAATAGATTCGCCTCCTTCCCTCGGGCTTCTTACGGTTAACGCATTAACCGTAGCAAAAGAAATAATTATTCCTGTTCAAACAGAGTTTTTCGCTCTTGAGGGGATGGGTAAGCTTTTTCATACTGTAGACATAGTTAAAAAAAGGCTAAACCGGGATCTGAGAATAACTGGGATTGTACCTACAATGTTTGACGGAAGAACAAACCTCTCTCGTGAGGTTATGGAAAAAATTAGAGAACATTTTGGAGACAAAGTTTATAAAACTATAGTACGAAAAAATGTAAGACTTGCTGAGGCATCAAGTCATGGAAAACCGATTTTGCTGTACGATCCCCGGTCTACTGGAGCAGAAGATTATGAAACCCTGTCAAGAGAGGTAGATAGTTGTGTCTAAAAGGAAGGTGCTAGGAGCTGACCCCCTCAGTTGGATAAAACCAACTGTTCAAATACATGATAAAGAAGGCTTAGAACGAAACGAATTAGATACTACTACGGCATCTGTAGAGATGGTTCTAACTAGTCGAAACTCCAGAGTTCCAAAATTCCAGACCTATGAAATAAAACTAACTCTTAGATTGGGGGAAGACCACCTTGAATTTCTCTCTAAGCTTGAAAGGGAGATAATGAAAAAAAGATCACCTGCCAATAGAAAGGAGAGGATTACAAAAAACTCCATTCTAAGAGCCATGATCAATGCAGCCAAAAACTTGGATATTGACACAAACGAAATAGGAGATGAAACAGAACTTATAGATCGCCTTAGACAAGGCTTTAACTCAAAATAGGAAATATAACACTTATTTTAAAGAAATTGCTAGGAACAACTCAAATCTAGACTTGTTTTTTCCCCAAAAGTAAGGATATCTTTTCAGCAGTAAGTGTACAAACAGTCGCGACAAAAAAGCTTCTTGCTTTTTCATAAGCTTTAGGAATCTTATGATATGGAAATTCTGATTTAACCTCCTCCGCAATTTGATCTGGATTAACTTTGATATTGTTTTTCGATAATTCATTTACTCTGTTGGTCATAATTTCTTTGCAGGCTTTATAAACCCCCTCTTCGACTAGCTCTTCTATTAACTTTATGTTATATAAGTTGTCATATATCTCAAAAAGTCTTTCTCTAAAAATCCCATTTCTAAAATACTCTTGCACCCTTTCTTTTTCACTTTGAGCAATACTAGGAGATATTTCTAGGCTGCTATCCTTTCCATTTTCGCTGTTTTTTACCTTAAGGGTACTTTTATTCTTATTTATATGAGTCTTATTAATATATGAGTATTCTTTGGGTGACATATTTGTCACCCCCCCCCCGGAAATATTTGTCACCCCCCCCGTGACATATTTGTCACCCCCCCCTCTGACATATTTGTCACCCCCCCTCCTCTTGTGGGTTTTTGCCTTATCTGTGGTATTTAAACGTTCTTCCTCAATTTTAGGCATTGCTTCTATAAGTCTTTGTACTAAAGGTCGAAAATCAAAAATCGTTGTTATTTGAGCTCCGCTTTCTTCATCAAATCTTTGTGTTCTGATTAACAAATTCATTTCTTCCAAATCCTGCACTATTCTCTTTATGCTTCTTTCTGCAACGCCTGCTCTTTGTGCTAGAGTTGAATAACTTGGAAAGGGATTTTCTGAATCCCATTTAAATGACATTATGTCAATTATTAAAACAAGATGCTGCGGTTTGATATCTAGGCTTGACCTATACCGAAGAAGTATATTAGGGACACTCGTAAATCCTTCATCTAATACATCTCCCCAGATTTGGACTATTTTGGATTTATCTTGTTGTTTTACCGTCATAGTGCACCTCCCGGTTTTTGTTAAACAAAAAGCTTGACAGCGTGTCTTGCCAGAAGGTATCATTAAGATGTTCCACCTTCCGGTTGCCGCCGTTGCTATTAGCTCTCTGCTAGGCTTCGGCGGCTTTTTTATTTCTTTGTATATTAGTTTAAGCGCTATTATATTTTGATGGGCTGTGAAAATCAACTTGATTCTTTGCTGACATCTTATCCTAAATACGAAAGTTGCTGCGTTTCATACTTCCTAACTAGTGTAGTTATGAACTTCGGCAGTTCATAGGTTAGGAACTTCCCAAACAAGTGTTTGTGAAATACGGTTCCGCTATTGCACTCAGTTTAAATTCAACTTGCAATCAGGGATTAAAATAATTTAAAATAAAAGAAGTTTAGCTAGGGAGGTTATAACTATGAGAGATGTTTATATTCTCGGCGTTGGAACAACGGCCTGTGGCAGGTTCCCAGATAAACCTGCCCATATATTAGGGCGCGAAGCAGCATGGGCTGCAATTAAGGACGCTGGTATTCATCCGAGGAAAATTGAAATAGCTTTTTGTGGACATGTTTACCAGGGAATGGGTGTTGGGCAAAGAACCCTTAAGGAAATTGGGCTAGTTGGACAACCTGTTGTAAATGTTGAGGGAGCGTGTGGGAGCGGAACACTTTCGTTGTGGGAAGCCTGGAGATCTATATCGTATGGTCAATATGACATCGTTCTTGCTCTTGGAGTCGAGAATCTTAGCCGTATTCTTTCTGGAGGACCACTACCTCTTGAGGAAGACGATATAGAAGTTGCTATGGGAATGGGGATGCCAGCTCTTTATGCTATGAGAGCAAAAAGATACATGGAAGAATACGATATTACAGCTGAGCAATTAGCAAAGGTAGTAGTAAAAAGCCGTAAGCACGCTGCCTTAAATCCAATTGCTCAATATCGAAAAGAGACAACGATAGAAGAGGTACTCAGTTCACCGATGATTGCAGATCCTCTGACCCGTAGTCAGTGCTGTCCTGTAGGGGATGCCTCGGCGGCGGCTGTGCTGTGTTCGGGAGAGTTAGTGAATAAGCTAGCCACTAAAAAACCTATCAAAGTGCTTGGTTGTGCTGCTCAGTCTGGGAAATATAGTACCCCTGAAAAACTGATCTGTGACCCTTCTGAAAATGTTTCTAGAACATCTGGAATGGCGTATGAAATGGCTGGATTGGGGCCTGGAGATATGGATGTGGCTGAGATTCATGATGCTTTTTCTATAGCGGAAATGATAGTTTATGAAGCTCTTGGATTCTGTGAAAAGGGAGCAGGAGCTAGGCTCATCGAAGAAGAGAGAACATCACTTGGAGGAGACATAGTTGTCAACCCGGGAGGAGGACTTTTGTCTAGGGGGCATCCAGTAGGAGCTACAGGACTTTTACAGACAGCAGAGATCGTATGGCAGTTGCGTGGCGAAGCTGGAGCACGCCAGGTGCAGGATGCAAAAGTTGGAATTATAGAAACAATGGGTGGAGCCCAGCCAGCTATGGATGGAATTACTTGTGTAGTAAGCATATTAGGTGGTTAGGAAGGAGATCGGGAAGAGAAGATATGAGTAAAAAGATAAATGATCAGAGTGAAATATATAGACCAGACTTATTCTCTACAACCCCTCGTCCGCATCTTATTGCAGGTCGATGTAAGGCATGTGGGAAATACACTTTTCCTAAATACTA